>JAUNGD010000027.1 GCA_030524705.1 Lachnospiraceae bacterium
ACACACAATATTTTAAATTCAGCACGGATCCTGAAGCACGCGTGAAGATGGTACTGGACATTGTATACAATGCGATGGCAGAGAAGGGCTACAACCCGGTAAATCAGATTGTAGGCTATATCATGTCGGGAGACCCGACGTATATTACAAGCCACAACAATGCCCGCAGCATGATCATGAAGGTGGAACGTGATGAACTGGTGGAAGAGCTTTTGAGAGAGTACATCAAGAATAAATCCTGGCAGCAGGAGGAGAAATGATTCGGATTATGGGGCTTGATTTCGGTTCCAAGACAGTAGGGGTGGCGATCAGTGACCCGCTTGGTCTTACTGCCCAGGGAATTGAGATTATCAGGCGTCCGGCAGAAAACAAGCTGAGAAGGACTCTGGCCAGGATCGAAGAGCTGGCCGCGGAGTACGGGGTATCCTCTATTGTACTGGGATTTCCGAAAAATATGAACAATACAATAGGAGAGCGGGCAGAGAAATCTTTAGCATTTAAGGAGATGCTGGAACGAAGGACAGGTCTTCCGGTGATCATGTGGGACGAGCGCTTGACGACAGTGTCTGCGAACCGCACGCTGATGGAAAGCGGTGTCCGTCGGGAAAATCGAAAAGAATACGTGGATATGATTGCGGCTGTGTATATCCTGCAGGGGTATCTGGACAGCCTTGAAAGGGAAAAGAATGAATAAAATAGAATTTTGCCCGGTCGGAGAAGACACGACGGTCGGGTTCTTTGTGGTGGAAGAAACCAGAATTAACGGAGTATCTTACCTGCTGGTGACAGAGACTGAGGATGAGGAAGCGGAGGCGTATATTCTGAAGGACCTGTCTCAGGACGGGGATGCGGAGGCAAGCTACGTGTTTGTCGAGGATGACAACGAATTGGAAGCAGTATCAAAGATTTTTGCAGAGCTGTTAGAGGACGTGGAGATTGAGCTCTGAGAAAGATAGGATATGAAACGAAAAGGACAGAAAATCAGGTTACGGAATGCGAAAGCGTATTCCGCTGTTTGTATGGAGGTGCAGATTGAAAAAAGAACGAAATAAGAGTGAAAATTTGAAAATTATTCCGATCGGAGGACTTGGACTGATCGGAATGAATATGACAGCATTTGAGTATAACAACAGCATCGTGGTGGTGGACTGCGGTCTGGCATTCCCGGAGGACGATATGCTGGGAATCGACCTGGTGATACCGGATGTTACTTATTTGAAGGAAAACATTGACAGGGTAAAGGGAATCGTCTTTACCCACGGCCATGAGGATCATATCGGCGCTCTGCCGTATATCCTGAAGGAGCTGAGCGTGCCGCTGTATGCGACGAAGCTGACCATGGGGCTGATCGAGCGCAAGCTGACGGAGCATAATCTGATGCGCACGACAAAGAGAAAGGTAGTAAGGCCGGGACAGTCCATCAATCTCGGAGAGTTTCGGATCGAATTTATCAAGACAAATCACAGTATTGCAGATGCGGTGGCGCTGGCGCTGTATTCTCCGGCGGGCATCGTGGTACACACCGGCGACTTTAAGGTGGATTATACACCGGTATTCGGAGACGCTATTGACCTGCAGCGTTTCGCAGAGATCGGGAAAAAAGGCGTTCTGGCCCTGATGTGCGACAGTACGAATGCAGAGCGGCCGGGCTTTACGGCTTCCGAGCGGACGATTGGCCGCGTATTTGATAATCTCTTTGCTGAGCATCACAATACGAGAATTATCATTGCCACCTTTGCATCCAACGTGGACCGTGTGCAGCAGATCATCAATTCGGCGTACAAATACGGCCGGAAGGTGGTGGTGGAGGGCCGGAGTATGGTCAATATTATACAGACCGCTTCGGAGCTTGGATATCTGAATATCCCGGAGAATACCCTGATCGAGCTGGAGCAGATGAAAAATTATCCAGACGAGCAGATGGTGCTGATCACCACGGGAAGCCAGGGTGAATCCATGGCGGCGCTCTCCAGGATGGCGGCAAATATGCACAAGAAGGTGTCCATCAAGCCGGGGGATACGGTTATCTTCAGCTCCAATCCTATTCCGGGCAACGAAAAGGCTGTCTCCAAGGTCATCAATGAGCTGTCTATGAAGGGCGCGAATGTGATCTTCCAGAATGCGCATACGTCGGGACATGCCTGCCAGGAGGAGATCAAGCTGATGTATTCTCTGGTGCGTCCGAAGTATTCGATTCCGGTTCACGGCGAATACCGGCATATGAAGGCTCAGGCCCAGCTTGCAGAGGGACTGGGGATTCCGAAGGATCACATTTATATGCTGAAGACCGGCGACGTCCTGGAGATGAACGAGGATTTCGCCAAGGTGACGGGGCATGTGCAGACCGGGGCGATCCTGGTGGACGGCCTTGGCGTCGGAGATGTGGGAAATATCGTGCTGCGGGACAGACAGCATCTGGCCGAGGATGGCATCGTTATCGCGGTGCTTACGCTGGAGCGGTACACGGGACAGATTCTGGCAGGCCCGGATATTGTATCGAGAGGCTTTGTATACGTAAGAGAAGCGGAGGATCTGATGGATGAGGCCCGGAACGTCGTGGAGGATGCGATGGATTACTGCAACGCCCATCATGTGACGGACTGGGCGAAGATCAAGAATTCCATCCGGGATTCCCTGGGCGATTTCCTCTGGAAGCGCACGAAGCGCCGTCCGATGATCCTGCCGATTATTATGGAAGTTGAGTAGAAGCATTATGGAAAATATAAAGGAATGTACAAAGGCACTGATAGACGCGATTCTGGACAGCGGCGAATACCGCCGGTTTTGTGAGGTGCGGGATCAGGTAAGAGAAAAACCGGAGCTGAGATCCCAGATCAATGAGTTCCGGCTGCATGTATTTGAGGTGCAGAATTCCAAGGAACCGCTGGACATGTACGGGGAGCAGGAACGGCTTTGCCGGGACTTTGAAGAATTTCGGAAGAACCCGCTGGTAAATGAATTTTTGGAGGCAGAGCTTCGGGTGTGCCGGATTATGCAGGAAATTTCGACGGACATTGCCGGGGCGGTGGATCTGGATTCGGCGGACGTGTCAGAGAGGATTAAGCTGTAGGATGATTATTCAGGAACGGATGGCGGCCTATATCAATTCCCTGGATACGGGGAACGGCGCATTTCTGGATGCGCTGGAGCGCGAAGCACTCAGAGAGGATGTGCCGATCATACGACAGGATATGCAGAGCTTCCTGAAGATGCTTCTGGCGGTTCACAGACCGCAGAAAATTCTTGAGGTGGGAACCGCGGTGGGATTTTCGGCGATTTTGATGGCGCAGAATACGGAGGAGACCTGCAGGATTACGACGATCGAAAAATACGAAAAGAGGATTCCAAAGGCCAGAGAGAATTTTGCGGCCTCCGGTCTGGAGGCGCGCATTACGCTGCTGGAGGGGGATGCTCTGGAGGTGATGCAGTCTCTGGAGGATTCCTATGATATGATTTTCATGGATGCCGCCAAGGGGCAGTACATCCATTTCCTGCCGGAGGCGTTGCGGCTGCTGCGCAGGGGCGGGATTCTTGTATCGGACAATGTGCTGCAGGACGGGGACATTATCGAGTCACACTATGCCGTGGAGCGGCGGAACCGCACGATCTATAAGCGGATGCGGGAATACCTGTATGTGCTGAAGCATACGGAGGGCCTTTTGACCTCCATCGTTCCGGTGGGGGACGGAGCGGCAGTGACTGTGAAGCAAAGAGATAAAATTACATTATAAAAAGAACGCATAGAGCATAATAAAAAAATGCATAGAGCATAATGCGGGCCGCCATTTTCTGTCATACGTGGCGGCCTGTTTTGCAGGAAGGATGTTCAGGGAAGCTATTAAAATAGGACATGAAAGAGAGCTATTAGAGAAAGGATAAGAAGATGAGACATCCAGAATTATTGATACCGGCCAGCAGTCTGGAGGTTCTGAAGACAGCCGTAATTTTTGGGGCGGACGCGGTGTATATCGGCGGAGAGGCCTTTGGACTGAGGGCGAAGGCCAAGAATTTTTCGAATGCTGAAATGGCCGAGGGCATTGCCTTCGCCCATGAGCACGGTGTAAAGGTTTATGTGACAGCAAATATTTTGGCGCATAATTATGACCTGGAGGGTGTGAAGCAGTACTTCCGGGAGCTGAAGGAGATCGGCCCGGACGCGCTGATTATTGCGGATCCGGGAGTGTTTATGATCGCAAAGAGCATCTGCCCGGAAATCGAAATCCATATCAGCACCCAGGCCAACAACACGAATTACGAGACGTACCGGTTCTGGTGGGAGCTTGGAGCAAAGCGAGTGGTCTCTGCCCGGGAGCTGTCCCTTGAGGAGATCCGCCAGATCCGCGAAAAGATTCCGCCTGAAATGGAGATAGAGAGCTTTGTACACGGAGCGATGTGCATTTCCTATTCGGGCCGCTGTCTTTTGAGCAATTATTTCACCGGAAGGGATGCGAATCACGGGGCATGCACCCATCCCTGCCGCTGGAAGTATGCTGTGGTGGAGGAGACAAGGCCCGGAGAATACATGCCGGTGGAGGAAAATGAGCGCGGCACGTACATTTTCAATTCCAAGGATCTGTGCATGATTGAGCATATACCGGATGTGGTCTCGGCGGGAATCGACAGCCTGAAAATCGAGGGGCGCATGAAGACGGCGCTCTATGTGGCGACGGTGGCCAGAACGTACCGGAAGGCCCTGGACGATTATCAGAAGGATCCGGCGCTGTATCAGGCTCATATGGACTGGTATCGGGACCAGATCTCCAACTGCACGTACCGTCAGTTTACGACAGGCTTTTTCTACGGAAAGCCCGGGGATGAATCCCAGATTTATGACAGTAATACGTATGTGAAGGAATATACGTATCTCGGAATCATCGGCCGGCAGCGGGAGGACGGCCTTTATCTCATTGAGCAGCGCAATAAATTTACGGTGGGAGAAGAGATTGAGATTATGAAGCCGGACGGCACGGACGTCACAGTGACGGTTTCAGCTATTTTTGATGAGGAGGAGAACTCCATGGAAAGCGCTCCGCATCCGAAGCAGAAGCTGTGGGTGGATCTGGAGGGAAGAGCGGAGAAATATGATATTCTGCGCCGAGCAGAGAGATGAGAAGGTCTGTATGATTTGGAAGTATCACTGGAGCGGCAAAAAGCTGTTACGGTTTGTGAAAAAAGTACTGATTTGAAAAGGTGGCTGTCCTGCTGGATGAGGCTGCAGCCAGTCTGGATGTGGAAAATGAAACCAAAGTGCCGGGCGGCGATTAAATTAAGCGATTTAGCCCGTGCGTTCATAAAAAGTTCTCTCGGGCTATTTGCGTTGCCAAGCATCCGAAGGAAAGCTCAGACGGTTCAATAAGATGATAACAGCAGGGCATGATGCTCTGTTGTTTTTCTTCGAGCAATTTTTTATATTCAAGCCGGCAGCTCTCTTTTCCGTGCAGGAAATGAGAGGAAAAAAACTAGATTGAAATATATACTAAAAAATGTCAGGAGGATTTTTTATTATGGAATGGATTGAAAGATTAAACGATGCAATCGGTTATATTGAAGAGCATTTAACAGAGGAAATTGACTATGGACGGCTTGGGCAGATTGCCTGCTGTTCTTCCTACCATTTCCAGAGAATGTTCACTTATATGGCGGGTATTCCTTTGTCTGAATATATCCGCAGGAGAAAAATGTCGCTTGCCGCCGTAGATTTACAAAGCAAAAACATGAAGATTATTGACGTGGCGGGAAAATACGGATACAATTCTCCTACTGCATTTAACAGGGCGTTTCAGTCTGTCCACGGAATTGCCCCGTCTGCCGTAAAAAATGAGGGCGTATCCGTAAAATCCTTCCCACCTATCCTATTTAAAATCACAGTCAAAGGAGTGGAAGAGATGAATTACCGTATTGAAACGAAAGACGCTTTCCGCATTGTAGGCGTGTCTGTACCGCTGCATAAGGACATTGAGAAAAATTTTACAGTCATACCCCCGAAATGGCAGGAAATATCTATGAACGGAACGTTACAGCGATTGATCGGCATGATGAATACACCGCCGATGGGAGTGCTAGGTGTCAGCACTTGCAATGATACAGAACCTTGGAGGTATTACATTGCAGTATCGACCTCCGGAGATAAGGAGAGCTTTGAAGAATATATTGTACCAGCGGCTACTTGGGCAATATTTTCCGGGGAGGGAACAAATCAGTCGATTCAGGAATTAGAGCGGCGGATTGTAACCGAATGGCTGCCGACTTCAGGATATGAGTATGGGAATGCTCCCGATGTTGAAGTTTACCTAAACCCAGACCCACAAAATGCACAA
This sequence comes from Lachnospiraceae bacterium, assembly GCA_030524705.1. Lineage (GTDB taxonomy): Bacteria > Bacillota > Clostridia > Lachnospirales > Lachnospiraceae > Choladousia. Next base: position 6,318 of record JAUNGD010000027.1, read on the forward strand.
TATGAAGTATGGATACCTGTAATTCAAAAATAGATATGGATGCTAAAACAAAACGGCTGCTCTCAATATCATCGCTGGCGACAGAGCAGTAATACTTACTTGTAGTCTGTCGATTGATCATAACGACCGGGATCTTCGTCGGAATATTCTGTTCCGTTAATTGTTCTGACAGGGTGGCAGCGGCAATGATCAGGCCGTTAACCTGAAAACTGCCTGCTTCCCATAAAATATCAAGAATAGATTTCTGATCCGTACCGCTGAATAAAAGGATTTTCAAAATCCTTTACGATAACACCAATCAGATTAGTCTGATGAGAAACAAGATTTTTAGCCAGGATGTTGGAGACATAGTTCAATGATGTTTTATGTTTTGCCAGAGGGGAGCAGATGGAGTGTATATGTAACAGAGACTTTTTGGGTAAATGTCCGTGCGGAACGGAAAATTGTATTTTTCACGTACAGCGAACAAAAGTCCTTGCTTTACGGACAAAATAGGACTAAAATAGTAGCATGTGTTTAATGATTTATCATGATGAAACATTAGACAGGTACAGAGAAAAACAAAACAGGAGGTAGGTTGTTATGAAAAAATTAGCAGCACTTGCAATTTGTGCAACAATGTGTTTTGCCAGCGTGATGAGCGTATCCGCAGCGGACACAGTAAAGATTGGTGTTTTTGAGCCGGCATCCGGAGACAACGGTGCAGGCGGAAAGCAGGAGACCCTTGGTATCCAGTATGCGAACAGTGTAGCTCCGACGGTTGAGATCGACGGTACGGAATACGATGTGGAGCTGGTTGTGGTTGACAACGAGTCTTCCGCAGAGAAAGCCCCGACAGCCGCATCACAGCTCGTAAGCAGCGGCGTATCCGTAGTGCTTGGTACATACGGTTCAGGAGCAGCCATCGCAGCTTCCGATACATTTGGACAGGCCGGCGTACCGGCTATCGGTGTTACATGTACGAACCCGCAGGTAACAGAGGGAAATACCCATTACTTCCGTATCTGCTTCCTCGATCCGTTCCAGGGCACCGTACTCGCAAACTTTGCAGCAGACAATTTTGAGGCAAAGAAGGCATACGTTCTGACAAAGCTTGGCGATGACTATTCCGCAGGTCTTGGCTTCTACTTCTCAGAGGCATTCAAGGCGCTGGGCGGCGAAGTTGTTGAAGATACATTCCCGGAAGGAAATGCGGACTTTACATCTTATATCACCACCGCTGTAAATGAAGGCGCAGACGTTATCTTTGCTCCGACCTCCACAGAGGCAGCTCAGCTTATCATTGATACTGCAGCATCCCAGGGTGCTGAAATGCCGCTTCTGGCCGGCGATACATGGGATTCTAACGTTATCCTGAGCGCAGCGAAGGGCAAGGACGTTGAGATTTACGTTACAACCTTCTATCAGGAAGGCGGAAATCAGGAATTTGACGACGGTATCAAAGAGTGGATCAACGGTGACAAGACAAATCTGGCAAACAACGGCGGAAATGACACCATCGCAGCAGTTACAGCCATGGGTTATGACGCATACTTCACAGCTCTTGAGGCTCTGAAGAACGCTGGTTCTACCGATCCGGCAGCAGTAAACGAGGCTCTTTGGACGACAACCTACACAGGTGTTACAGGCGCTATCGCATTCGACGATGTGAACGGCGACGCGCTTCGTGATACCGCTTACGTAAAGGTAGCGAATACAGAGACCGGTGCTTGGGACTTCGTAGCAGAGCAGGGCGTTAACTAATTTGTAAAAGAATTAAGAAAGCCGGGTGAGAGGCTGCATAGCTTGCAGCCTCTTCTTTATGATATAGGAAAGTTCTCGCTTTCCTATATCATAAAAAGCACTTCGGTTCAGGATAGAAGGGAGTTCCAATATGGATTTTATCAACAAAAATCTGCCGTATCTTCTGGCGGGTATATCCGTAGGCGGACAGTATGCGCTGATTGCGATTGGTTATACCATGGTATATGGTATTCTCCGGCTGATCAATTTCGCGCACGGGGACATTTTTACGGTGGCGGCCCTGGTGCTGGTTTATTCCTCCACGATTATGCCGCTGTATCTGTCCATTCCGCTGACGCTGATTGCGACCGTCATTCTTGGTCTTCTGGTGGAGCGTGTGGCATACAAGCCTCTGCGTAATGCTCCGCGTATGTCCGTTATGATCTCGGCCATCGGCGTGTCCTACCTGCTGCAGAATCTGGCGCTTTACATAACCGGCGGACTGGCCCAGACGTATCCGTCCATTCCGTTTATCTCGAATTCAATTAAAATCGGACCGGCAACCACAAAGATGGTAACGGTGGTCACGCCGATTCTGACGATTATTCTTGTATTTGTCCTGATGCAGCTCATCAACCATACGAAGATCGGTATGGCGATGAGGGCCGTGGCAAATGATTTTGAGACGAGCCGTCTTATGGGCATCAAGGTCGACAATGTCATCAGCATGACGTTTGTGATCGGTTCCTTCCTGGCGGCGGTGGGTTCTCTGCTGTATTTTACAAACTATGCATCCGTGGTTCCGACCTCCGGCGCAATGCCCGGACTGAAGGCCTTCGTTGCCGCTGTATTCGGAGGCATCGGTTCGATCCCGGGAGCCGTCATCGGTGCGTTTATCATTGGTATCTGTGAAAATATCATCAAGGGTCTTGGATGGACGACGTTTTCCGATGCGTTTACCTTTGCGCTCCTGATCGTCGTTCTGATCGTCAAGCCGACTGGTCTGTTTGGCGAGAAGGCTACAGATAAAGTATAAGAGAGGTGGCTGTTATGAGTAAGAAAAAAAATACGATTATCTCAGCGCTGCTTCTTCTGGCGCTGCTGGCAGTGATTATGGTTCTGGAGCGGACGCTGCCGCCGACGCACATTGCGCTGACGGTACTGAAAAAGGGCTGCATCTATTCTCTGGTTGCGGTATCCATGAACCTGCTGAATGGTTTTACCGGGCTGTTCTCTCTGGGACAGGCGGGATTTATGCTGATCGGTGCCTATACGTACGCCGTTTTGACGATTCCGGTGGCTGACCGGGCCTCCGTGTACCAGTATTTCCACGGCGGAGTGATTCAGTTCTCCGTACCGTTTTTTGTAGGGCTTCTGGCAGCCGGTGTGGTATCTGCCATCTTTGCATGGCTGATCGGCCTTCCGGTGCTCCGCCTGAAGAGCGATTATCTGGCGATTGCGACGCTGGGCTTTGCTGAGATCATCCGGGCATTTTTCCAGTGGGACGTATTGGGCCCGATTACAAATGGTTCCAACATGCTGCGGAAATATCCGAGCTTTACGTCGGTAAGCTTTCCGTTTATCGTGTGCGGCCTCTGTATCGCTGTGATGGTGCTGGTCATCAATTCCTCCTATGGAAGAGCCTTCAAGGCGATCCGGGATGACGAGATCGCGGCGGAGGCCATGGGAATCAACCTTGCAAAGCATAAGCAGATGGCCTTCTGCATTTCTTCCTTTTTTGCGGGAGTCGGCGGCGGCCTTCTGGCGATGTACCAGTCCTCAATTCAGTCCATGACCTTCAAGTCCTCCATGACGTATGAGATCCTGCTGATTGTGGTAATCGGCGGCCTTGGCTCTGTGACGGGAAGCTGTATTGCCTCCTTCCTGTTCATTGCATGCTCTGAGTGGTGGCTGCGTTTCCTGGATGTGGAAACGTATATTGGAGATTTTAAGGTGCCCTTCCTGCGGGCCGGTTTCCGTAAGGTCGTATTTTCTGTGATTATTATGGCCATCGTGCTGTTCGCCCGCAAGGGTATCATGGGCGACCGGGAATTCTCGGTGGAGGGCGTCTGCAGATTTTTCAAAAATCTCGGCAAAGGCAAAAAGAAAAAGGAGGCTAAAGAATGAGCAATAATATCCTCCGGGTAGAAGACATTACCATGCAGTTTGGCGGCGTGGTAGCGGTAGACAATCTTTCTCTTGAGGTAAACGAGGGCGAGATCGTTGCGCTGATCGGTCCGAACGGAGCCGGAAAGACAACGGCCTTCAACTGCATTACCGGCGTGTACGAGCCTACGAACGGATCCGTATCCTTCTGCGGCAAGGAGCTGCTGGAAAGCTATCCTCATGGTAAAATGAAAAAAATGTACATCGGTGAGAATGCCGGAAGATACACGAAACGTATCGTACCGACGCCTGACCGGATCACCCAGGCGGGAATCGCCCGGACCTTCCAGAATATCCGCCTTTTCTCATCCATGACGGTGTTTGAAAATGTTTTGATCGCAAAGCATATGCGGGCAAAGCAGAATCTTTTCACGGCAACCTTCCGGCTGAATCACGCGGAGGAGGAGAAGATGCGCCGGGAGACCATGGAGCTTTTGGAGATGCAGAATCTGGCGCATTTAAAGGATGAGGTGGCAGGCTCCCTGCCCTACGGTATCCAGCGCCGTCTGGAAATTGCAAGGGCCCTGGCGACACAGCCGAAGCTGCTTCTTTTGGATGAGCCGGCGGCCGGAATGAATCCGCAGGAGACCCAGGAGCTGACTGATTTTATCCGTCAGATCCGGGACGAATACAAGCTGACGATCTTCATGATTGAGCACCACATGGATCTCGTCATGCAGATTTCCGACCGGGTATACGTGCTTGACTTCGGAAAGCTTTTGGCGGAAGGCACACCGGAAGAGGTGCAGAACAATCCTCGTGTCATCGAGGCTTATCTGGGGGTGAGTGAAGAAGATGCTTAAGGTAAATAATCTGAAGGTAAACTACGGCGGCATTGAGGCCGTAAAGGGAATCAGCTTTGAGGTGCCGGAGAAAAGCATCGTCACGCTGATCGGAGCAAACGGAGCCGGGAAGTCCACGACACTGCGCTCCATCGTGTCTCTCGTAAAGCCGGCCTCCGGTAAGGTGGAGTTCATGGGCGAGGATATTACCGGCAAGGATACGAACGATATTGTGGCAAAGGGAATCACCCTTGTCCCGGAGGGCAGAAAGATTTTCCCCGATCTGACGGTTCTGGAAAATCTGAAGATCGGCGCATATATGCGAAAGGACAGCCTGACCGAGGATCTGAACTGGGTCTATGACCTGTTCCCCCGACTGAAGGAGCGTCACTGGCAGGCCGGAGGTACGCTTTCCGGCGGCGAACAGCAGATGCTGGCGGTGGCCCGGGCGCTGATGAGCCGTCCGAAGCTGATTATGATGGACGAGCCTTCTCTGGGTCTGGCGCCTCTGATCGTGCAGGGTATTTTTGATATTATCAAGGAGATCAACAAGCAGGGCGTAACGATTCTGCTGATAGAGCAGAACGCGAACATGGCGCTTCGCACCGCGGATATTGGTTACGTTATGGAGACCGGAAATATCACGATGAAGGGCAGCGGAGCGGAGCTGCTGGTGAACGAGCAGGTGCGGGCGGCGTACCTGGGGAAATAAATCCGGTGGGATCATAAAATAAAAGAAAATGAAAGAAATGAAGAGGCTTCCCCTGCGGCGATGGCTGCGGGGGATTCTTGCGTATAATAGGGATAATGATATTTTTTAATATAAATAGTTGCATAATTAGATAAAAAGATATATTATAAGGAGAAGCAGAACAGGATTGCGTGAGATAAATGGCCGTGATAAAATGAGTCCAGGGAGAAGGCAAAAGAGATTTTGGAAAAGAGCGAAAAGGCGGTGCAGTAGCGGTTGGACAATTATGAGATTATGAGAAATCGGATGCGCGGGGAATTTGTGAAGTACGATCAGGAAAAGATGATCCGCAAATTTTCTCTGAATTCTGATGCAGAGTATATTTATATAACTTTTGTCTCGGAGCACTATAGAATCAATCGAAAAAACGGAATAGTAGAACGGTCTGATGATGATTTCAGGTCTGTGACGGAAGCGGGCTACAATGAGTCCATGACGATTTATGATGTGCTGTGCTGTTCAAAGGAGAACTGCCGTCTGTCCGGCAGATTCTGCCCTGTTCATATGGCAAAGGGAGCCGCGAAAACGTTTCAGGCAGGCGGAAGGATGTTCCAGAAGAGTGCCGACAGCTTTCAGGGCCGTATCAAACAGCTGGAATATGCCTGCAGTATTTTGGGTGAGCGCGCAGAAATGAAAGGCGATGCGGCATCCGTTATATATGCGTTTCCGTTTTTGCCTGTGGTTTTTCAGTTCTGGGATGGAGACGACGAATTTCCGCCGAATCTGAAATTTATGTTTGATGAAAATATTCTGGATTATATGCATTTTGAGACGGTATTCTTTATGATGTCGCATATTTTGAAGCGGATGGAAACGATCGTGAATGGGGAAGCTTTTGCTTCTTAATTTGAATAAAAATGTAAAAACTTGGAAAGGCACTTTTAAGCGGCCCGGGGCATAAGATAACATAAAACCGCTTAGAGGTGCTTTTTTGAAAACATTTAAGAAGCCGCTTTCTCCTGAAGAAGAAAGGTATTATCTGGCCAGATATAAAGAAGGGGATACGGCAGCCAGGAATATGCTGATCGAGCACAATCTAAGGCTGGTGGCGCATATCGCAAAAAAATATCAGGCACCGGAGCATGATACGGACGATCTGATCTCGATAGGTATTATCGGACTGATTAAGGCTGTTATGACCTTTGACAGCGAGAAAAATAACAGGCTTGCCACGTATGCGGCGCGCTGCATTGAAAATGAGCTGTTGATGATGCTGCGCTCCCGCAAAAAGCTGAACCGGGAGGTCTCCATGTATGAAAAAATCGGCGTCGACCAGGAGGGGCGGGAGCTGCGGCTGATGGACGTACTGGAGAGCGAGCCGGTGGATGTGCTGGAAAATCTGGAGACGCAGAAAAATGTCGTCCATCTGCGCTCCTGCATGAAAGAGGTATTGAGTGAACGGGAGTTTATGATTATTTGTGAGCGGTATGGCCTTTGCGGAAGGAAAGAGAAGACGCAGCGGGAGATCGCAGCCAGCCTTGGCATCAGCCGCTCTTACGTATCCCGGCTGGAGAAGCGGGCGCTGGAGAAGCTTCGGGCCGAATTTGAAAGCAGTCTTGCCCTGCAATAGACGGGCGGAACATTGACATCCACAATCTGGATTGTTATACTGAACAGGTAAAACGTTTCGAAGTATGAATGCGGTACTTAGAGGATGAAATATGATTTACATCTGTGAATATGACAATCTGGCAGAGGACAGGATTTTGCAGGAGCGTCTGACAACGCTCCTGTTGCAGTATAAGGACACTGATTTGACCGGAATACGGTGGCAGAAGCTGCGGCAGCGGCTCCTGGCCCGGCTGCTGCTTGATTTTGCTCTCAGAAGCGAGTACGGTCTTACGCTGCCGGAGCTTGATCTGCGCCGAGGCGAAAAGGGCAAGCCCTACAGCGGCGCACATCCTGAGATCCATTTTAATATCAGTCATTGCAGTACGGCCTGCGCCTGCATAACCGGGAATGAACAGGCGGGAATTGATGTTGAAAGGAAGTTTCCTTACCGGGAAAATCTGGCCCGGCGTATATGTCATCCGAAGGAATGGGAGGTGCTGCAGGCGCTGGAGCCGGACAGACGAGATGAGCAGCTGCATTTCTTGTGGTCGTTAAAGGAAAGCTTTGTCAAATGGAACGGGGAAGGGATCACCTACGGGATGGACCGCATCAATCTGGCCAAATATCTGCCGGTTCGGCTCCTTCCGGGACAAAGCCGCAGAATGGGCGGCTTTTTGCTGTATCATACGGATTCGTTTACGCTTGCGGCACATGCGGAAAAGCTGCCGGAAGAAATACATTACAAAAAAGAAAAGGATTTGCTGCAGGTGTGCGGAGTGCAGAGCAGGAAAGGATGAGAACATGACAAAACAGGAATTTCAGAACATGACACAGCAGGGAATTGTTTTACTGGATGGAGCGACCGGATCGAATCTTCGAAAGGCAGGGATGCCGGTGGGAGTATGCTCGGAGCTTTGGGCGCTGGAGCATCCCGGGGTGGTGAAGGAGCTGCAGAGCGCTTATGCGGAGGCCGGAAGCAGGATCATCTATGCGCCTACCTTTTCCGCAAACCGTATCAGCCTTTCCCTGCATGGCCTTCAGGACCGTTTGACGGAGCTGAATACGAAGCTGCTGGCCATTACAAAAGAGGCGGTAGGTGGCCGGGCATATGTGGCCGGCGATGTGACGACGACGGGAAAAATGCTGGAGCCCCGGGGCGAGATCACGTATCAGGAGCTGTACGAGGTATACAAGGAGCAGATTCATGTGCTGGCCGAGAGCGGCGCGGACTTAATCGCCGCGGAAACGATGCTGGACGTGGAGGAAACGCTGGTGGTCCTGGATGCGGCGCAGGCAGTTTGTGACCTTCCGGTGATGTGTTCCCTGACGCTGGAGGCAGACGGAAGCGCATTGTACGGCGGAAATGCGGTGGAAATGGTAGAGACGCTGCAGGAAATGGGAGCAGCGGCGGTGGGATTGAACTGCTCTGTGGGCCCGGACCAGCTGGAGGCGGTGGTTTCCTCCATGAAGCGCGTGGCGAAGGTGCCGATTCTTGCCAAGCCAAATGCCGGTATGCCGGAGATCGACGAAAACGGCGCAGCGCATTACAGTATGTCGGCAGAGCATTTTGCGGCTTCCATGAAGCGTCTCGTGGAGTGCGGCGCACAGATCGTAGGCGGATGCTGCGGAACGGACCCGGAATATATCAGATTGATGGCAAAGGAGCTCGGATTGGCCTGAGATGGATGGAGATGACATTCGGGCGGATCTGAGATGACGGCAAAGGAATCTGGACTGGCCTGAGATGGGTGGAAATGATAATCGGACGGATCTGAGATGATGGAAAAGTAGTCTGGATGGACCTGAGGAGGCGATGGATTGAACAAGAAAAATTGGGACAAGGCAAAAATTTTAAAGCGGGCGAAATACATAGGCGCGGCGGTGCTGCTGTTGCTGCTGGTATTTCTTCTGGGAAATGGCATGTGGTATCAGATCGAGGAGCAGGAAGAGGCTGTGGTCGTAACGCTGGGAGCGGCGAAGGCCGTTTCGGATAAGGGACTTCATTTTAAAATTCCCCTGATTCAGCAGGTGAAGAAGGTCAATACGACGATCCAGGGCTTCCCCATCGGTTACGATATCAATACGAACGAGACGGTGGACGATGAGGCGGTCATGATCACATCGGACTACAATTTTATTGACGTTGATTTCTTTGTGGAATACAGAATTTCCGATCCGGTAAAATACCTGTATGCATCGGGGGCACCGGAGGATATTCTGCGGAACATTGCTCAGAGCAGCATCCGTACCGTGATCGGAAGCTACGATGTGGACAGCGTGCTGACCACCGGGAAAACGGAGATTCAGGCGGCCATCCGGGATATGATTCTTAAAAAACTGGAGGAACAGGACATCGGTCTTACTCTGGTAAATATCTCGATTCAGGATTCTGAGCCGCCGACTCAGGAGATCATGAAGGCATTTAAAGCAGTAGAAACTGCAAAGCAGGGAAAAGAGACTGCTTTGAATAATGCAAATAAATATCAGAATGAAAAGCTTCCGGCGGCGAAGGCCCAGGCGGATGAGATCGTCAAGGACGCGGAGGCACAGAAGCAGATGCGGATTAATGAGGCAGAAGCGCAGGTGGCCAGATTTAAGGCGATGTATGAAGAATATGAGAAGAATCCCGTGGTCACTAAGCAGAGAATGTTTTTTGAGGCGATGGAGGATGTGCTGCCGGGCCTGAAGGTGATCATTGATGACGGCGGCGGAGTGCAGAAGGTACTGCCCCTGGATTCTTTTATTGCTGACCAGAACAGTGGGACACAGGATGAGCAGTCATCATCCCAGGACAAAGAGTAGAGGAGGGGAGCAGGATGAAGAAAAAGATAGCGGCAGTTGTAATAGCAATCGTGTTGCTGGGGCTCCTCGGCTCGTCTGTAGTGGTGACGGCAGAAAACGAATACAGCATGGTGCGTCAGTTCGGACGGATCAGCAAGGTGATTGACCATCCGGGGCTGTCTTTAAAAATTCCGTTTATACAGACAACGGATACCTTTCCGAAGCAGACTTTGCTGTATGATCTGACGCCCTCCGAGGTCATTACCCGGGACAAAAAGACAATGATTACGGACAGCTACGTTTTGTGGCGTATTTCGGATCCGATGAAATTTGCACAGACATTGAACGGTTCTGTCATAAACGCCGAGGGAAGGATCAATACGGCAGTGTATAATGCGCTGAAAAACGCCATCAGCAGTATGACCCAGGATGCGGTCATTACCAGCCGGGACGGCGAGCTGTCGGCGCTGGTGCTGGAACGGATAGATGCCGGTATGGACCAGTATGGCATTGAACTGCTGATGTTTGAGACGAAGCAGCTGGATCTCCCGGAGGACAATAAGGCGGCGGTCTATGAGCGTATGATCTCGGAGCGGGATAATATTGCGGCAACGTACACGGCGGAGGGAAATTCTGAGGCTCAGGTGATACGGAATACGACGGACAAGGAGGTAGCCATCAGTATTTCCGAGGCCAAAAAGCAGGCAGAGATTTTGGTTGCGGAGGGAGAAGCGGAATATATGAGGATTCTTTCTGAAGCCTACGACACAGAAGAGAAAACAGAATTTTATTCCTTTGTCCGCAGCCTGGACGCTCTGCGTGCGTCTATGAGCGGAGAGGAGAAAACTGTGATCTTGTCGTCGGATTCTCCGATTGCACAGATATTTGAGGGATACGGAAACGATTAATAAAAATTCGAATGCTGCAGGGAATGTGAAAACATGCTTCTGCAGCATTCCGTATACAAGGGAGGAAGAGCTATGAAATGTCCGCATTGCGGTATGGAAAACGAAGAAGGCGCAAGATTTTGCGTGGAGTGTGGGAAGCCTTTGCCGGAGGGACAGGCCCCGGCGGTTAATGAATATGAGGCGTATGAAGAGCAGGACAGCTATGACGGCAGCTGGCCCGGGGATTCATACCAGGATACTGTGCCGGAAGATGACAGGGGCGGCAGCAGTAAGGGAACAAAAAGATGGATTATAATTGGATGTGCAGCGGCAGTTGTCGTGGCGGCAGTCGGTGTGATATTCGGTCTGCCGAAGCTGAAACAGATGAAAAACGGCGGGGCAGGAGGCAGCGGAGACGTAGTCGTAGTTGAGAACGGCAATCAAAATCCTGTGGATACGGCAGGCACGGAAAACGAAAATGGTGCAAAGACGCAGGCAGGGGCCATGGCGCAGACGGCTCCCCAGGAGACAACAGCGGTAACGGAAGCAGAGTCCGCAACGGAAACCGAGCCTGCAACGGAGACGGAAAAGGCAGATATTGACGGCGTGGCATCAATGGTATGCCAGATTTCCGGTACATTTTATTACAACAACGGTTCAGGAAGCTATATTCAGTTGGCGGAGCCGTTAAATATCAGGGCCTTTGCGGTGGACGGAACGAACCGGCTGCAGAAGGGAGTCAGCTATGTAAAGCTGGAATCCTCCGGGGGCCTGGACTCTGCGGCCCTGAAGCTGTGTGATAACCGTCAGGTGCAGTTTACCGGAAAAATTTATATATTAGATGACGATGTGTGTATACAGGCGGAAAATCTGGAGACGCTGGACGGCCCACTGTATGATGTGACGGAGGGCGGCATTCACAGATACGCATATTTTGTGGATGACTGTACGTGGTCCGAGGCGTTTCAGAAGGCAAAGGACAGCGGAGGATACCTGGCGCGCATTAACAGCCGGGAGGAATATAACTATATCCTTTCCGAAATTAATCAGAAGGGCTACGGCAAAATCCAGTTCCGCATTGGCGGCCGCAGGGATATAGGCGGCACAGAGTACTACTGGGTGGATGAGAATAACAGCCTGTACGGGGAAGCTTTAAACAGTCCGTCATACTGGTGTGCCTCCGACTGGATGCAGGGAGAACCGAGCTACAGAGACGGTGACAGCGAAGAGTGTTATCTTGATTTTTATTTTTATTCCGAGGCGAATGCCTGGGTGTGGAACGATATTCCAGACGACATTATAAAGGTGGCGCCGTTCTACAGCGGAAAGGTCGGGTATATCGTTGAGTATGAGAACTAAAGGCTTTTGGATTGCAGTATGCTTGCTCATTTGCTGCGCGGGCTGCGGCCGGAAGGAGCAGGAGGGCGCCGGAAAAACAGAATATGTGACAGAGCGGCAGGCAAAAACGGAATCCGAACTGCAGGAAACCGGCGAAGTAAAGATGCCGGAAAACGGTGATATAACGGTGCAGGGAAACGGCGCGGCAGGTTTCCCGGAAAATGCCGGAGCAGAGCTGTTACTAAACGGCGAAGCACAAAAAAACCGGACGCCGGAGGCTGTAGTGCCGCCGCCCGGAAAAGATAAGACGGTGCAAGAGTTGGGAGAAGATAAGACGGCTCAGAAATCAGGAGAAAATAGGCCGGTGCAGGAATCGGGACAGCTCGATGTGTCACAGTGGCTGGATAAGCTTACTCTGGAAGAAAAGGTGGCTCAGATGTTCATTGTGCTGCCGGAATCCTTTATGGGGGTCGGTGAAGTGACCGCCGCCGGAGATACGACCCGAAGTATGCTCCGTCAGTTTCCGGTGGGCGGGTTTATTTACATGGAACCAAACCTGATTTCTGCCGGACAGATAAAGGAGATGCTGTCCGGCGTGCAGGCGATCAGTATGGAACGCATCGGACTCCCGGCCCTTTGCTGTGTGGATGAAGAGGGCGGTACGGTGGCCCGTATCGGAGGCCGGGGAATTGTGGATGCGCCTTATGTGGGGAATATGTCTGAAATCGGTGCATCCGGTGATTCAGCACAGGCATATCAGGCCGGAGTGACGATAGGCAGTTATCTTTCTGAGCTGGGCTTCAATGTGGACTTTGCTCCGGTAGCGGACGTACTCAGCAATCCGGCAAACACGGTGGTGCGGGAACGTTCCTTCGGAAGCGACCCGGAGCTGGTCTCGGAAATGGTACTGTCGGAGCTGGAAGGGCTTGAGACGATGAAGGTTTGTGGGACGCTGAAGCATTTCCCGGGGCATGGAGCCACGGAGGGAGATACCCATGCGGGTTATGCGTATACCTCCAAGCCGCTGGAGGAGCTGCGGCAGTGTGAGCTTTTGCCCTTTCAAAGAGGAATTGATGCGGGGGTAAAAATCATCATGGTGGGACACATCTCCGTCCCGGGTGTCACAGGAGAGGATACGCCGGCTTCCCTTTCCCGCACAATGATTACGGAGATTCTGCGGAATCAGATGGGATATGACGGGCTGGTCGTCACCGATGCGATGAATATGGGGGCGATCAGCCAGATGTATTCCTCAGCGGAGGCGGCGGTACGTACCGTCCAGGCAGGGGCAGACCTGATTCTGATGCCGGCAGATTTTCAGAGTGCGTATTATGGGGTGCTGGATGCGGTGGCATCGGGTACTGTTTCAGAAGAGAGAATCAATGAGTCTGTGGAACGGATTTTGAAGCTCAAGCTGGACATGATAAAATAAGAAAAAAAGTATTGACTCTCACGGAACGTCAGGCTGTAGAATTCTGTTATCAAAGAAAAGGAGCCGAAAAGGATGAGGACAGTAAAAGAAGTGTCAGAGTTAACAGGTATCAGCGTACGCACGCTTCACTGGTATGATGAGATAGGCTTGTTTAAGCCTACGGCCACCAGCGAGGCGGGATACAGGCTTTATGACGATAAGGCGTTGGAAACTCTGCAGCATATTCTGTTCTTCCGGGAATTTGAGATGCCTCTTAAGGACATCAAAGCGATTTTGGAGGCGCCTGACTTTGACAGAGAAGCAGTGTTGCAGAGCCAGAAAAAGATGCTGGAGTTAAAACGGGACCGGTTGAACCGGCTGATTGCCAGCATTGAAGGCATTTTGAAAGGAGAGAACAATATGGATTTTGGAATTTTCAGCAAGGCGGAAATCGAGGAGATGTATCAGGCTCTCGTATCGCATATGACCGATGAGATGAAGGAAACCCTAACAGCAGAATTTGGCAGTCTGGAAAAATACCGCGAGCATTTTCATAATTTTGTTTCCAGCGAGAAGGGACAGAAGCATTATCAGAAGGTAATGGAGCTGTACGGAGATAAGGAGAGTATGCTGCAGGCCACGAAATATCCAGTGGGGGCAGAAATTGTGCAGGCGTACCAGAACCGGATTGACGCCATTATGAAGAAGCTTGTAAGGAGCCGGGAGCAGGGGCTTTCAGCGGATGCCTTTGAGGTCAGAGAGGCGATTGGAGAATACGGCTTTATCATGAAGCAGATGACGGGGATGAAAAAAGAAAAGGAAATTATGACGGGCATTGCGCGGGATTATAAAGGCCGTAAGGAGATAGCGGAGGCGACGGATGAAAAATACGGAGAAGGTATGACGGAATATTTTGTAAACGCCGTGGAAGAGTTTTATAAGTAGGAATTATGACGGGGAAGCTGCAAGGCGATTGGTACAGACCATACTGACAAAGTATATTCCGGAATTTGAAAAAAATGCGGAGGGGTATTTTCGAAAAATACCGTGATTGCATGGACGAAATATAAACTCAGCGCCAGAAGCGAGGTCAGAAAAATATCAGAAAATAATGCAAAAATATTGACAAATTACCCTGAAAAGCATATAATGGCGGAAACACAGCAAATGCAGAGAAGGAAAGTAGTAGCTGTTGATATGTTTCAGAGAGAGGGCGGCCGGTGAAAGTCCTTACAGATTCAGCAGTGAAGCAGTTCCGGAGCAGCAGTGCCCAACGGCGTGATCTGGCTTAGTAGGTTCTGACGTTTTCCCACGTTACAGGGAGGCATCATGATAGTGGTGGCAGAGTGCAGGAAGGGATTCCTGAAGTTAGGTGGTAACACGGATATAAGTATATTCGCCCTAAGCGTATGAGAATACGCTTAGGGCTTTTTTCATTCAAAAAAGAAGGGAGAAACAGTATGAGAACATTTGAAAAATCATCAAAACTGGATAACGTTTGCTATGACATAAGAGGACCGGTTATGGATGAGGCGAACCGCATGATTGCTCAGGGAGAAAAGATTTTAAAGTTAAATATTGGCAATCCGGCCCCCTTTGGATTTCGGGCGCCGGATGCGGTGATAGAAAAAATGAAGGAAATGCTGACCTTTACGGAGGGGTATTCTGATTCCAAGGGCCTGATCGAAGCCCGCCGGGCGATCGTAAAATACTGCAGGCAGAAGAATATGCCGAACGTCACGGAGGAGGATGTCTATACGGGAAACGGAGTCAGCGAGCTCATCACGCTTTCCATGCAGGGACTTCTGAACGACGGGGATGAGGTGCTGGTGCCGGCGCCGGATTATCCGCTCTGGACGGCCTCAGTAACGCTGGCGGGCGGAACGGCCGTGCATTATATCTGCGACGAGGAGAGTGAATGGTATCCTGATCTTGAGGATATGAGAAGTAAGATCACGGCGAAGACGAAGGCAATCGTCGTGATCAATCCCAACAATCCCACCGGGGCCTTATATCCGAAGGAGATCCTTCAGGGAATTGTCGATATGGCAAGGGAGCATGAGCTGATTCTCTTTGCAGATGAGATTTATGACAGACTGGTGATGGACGGCCTGGAGCATATCGCCCTGGCTTCCCTGGCGCCGGATCTGCTCACGGTTTCCTTTAACGGGTTGTCAAAGTCCCATCTGATCGCCGGATACCGGTGCGGCTGGATGTGCCTGTGCGGTGATAAATCAAAGGCAAAAGGATATGTGGAGGGCATCAACCTTCTGTCTTCCATGCGCCTTTGCTCCAATGTTCCGGCGCAGTCCCTGATTCCTGCGGCTCTGGAGCATCTGGATGAGACGAAGCAGATGCTGGTGCCGGGAGGAAGAATCTACGAGCAGAGGGAATATATTACGAAAGCGATCAGCGAGATTCCGGGATTGAGCGTTGTCAAACCGAAGGCAGCGTTCTATATGTTCCCCAGGATGGATATAGAACGCTTCCAGATTGAGGATGATGAGACCTTTGCCCTGGATTTCCTGCGGGAAAAGAAGATCCTGTTTACTCACGGCGGTGGCTTCCACTGGGAGAAGCCGGATCATTTCAGGATCGTATATCTGCCGGAGGTCGGCCAGCTTCAGGAGGCGGCAACGGCGCTGAAGGATTTCCTGGCGGGCTATGTGCAGAAAAAGGCCTGAATAAGCAGCAACTGGTGGTTTAGAGTGAAAACAGAACATAAAGGATAAGCGAAGGGGGCGCAGAATGCTTCCGATGGGTTTCCGTATCCGGTGTATCACCTGGTTCTTCCGGGATGTGTACATCTGAATATTGGAATTCCTGTCTCACATATTCTGCGTTCCTTTTTTGCGTCTGTTTTTACTGCGAATTTACCCGCACTTTACTTTGAACCGATTTTATATTTTACATTCTGGGAATAAAATCATTCCTGTAATCGCGCAGAAGAATCCCCCTGCGGTGGCAGACAGAAACAAAAGCCGTAGAAGACAACTGAATAATGAAGATAGAAAAAATGAAATATGAATCAAACAAACGAATCCAACAGAGAAAACAAGCAAAAGGGGAAAGAAAAGCAAGCGCGGGGAAAAGGAGAATAAATTTATGATGAAGAAAACAGCAGCAGTGGCAATGGCAGCAATGATGGCGGCATGTGTCGGCACAACGGCAATGGCCGCAGCGCAGGGAGATATTACGATCTGCTCCAGAGAGGACGGTTCCGGCACGAGAGGGGCCTTCATCGAGCTTCTGGGAATCGAGGAGAAGGACGCTGACGGCAACAAGGTGGACAATACGACAGAGGCGGCAAAGATCACAAACAGCACCTCCGTTATGATGAGCACGGTGGAGGGCGATGTAAACGCCATCGGCTACATTTCACTGGGCTCTCTGAATGACAGCGTAACCGCCCTGAAGATCGACGGAGCAGAGGCAACGGCAGAAAACATCCTGGCAGGTACATACAAAGTAGTCCGTCCCTTCAATATTGCAACCACAGCAGAGGTAAGCGATGCGGCGGCAGATTTTATTGATTATATTATGAGCGAGGAGGGCCAGGCAGTCATTACAGAGGAAGGCTATATTTCTGTTGGCGATGCAGAGACCTTCTCAGGCGGCGACGCAGAAGGAAAGGTCGTTGTTGCAGGTTCTTCCTCTGTGACGCCGGTTATGGAGAAGCTGGCAGAGGCTTATCAGGCAGTAAATGACAAGGTTGAGATCGAAGTACAGCAAAGCGATTCTACGACAGGTATGACCTCAGCTATTGACGGACTGTGCGACATCGGTATGGCTTCCCGTGAGCTGAAGGATACGGAGCTTGAAACTCTTACGCCTACTGTTATTGCTCAGGACGGTATCGCAGTGATCGTAAACAACGAAAGCGGTGTGACAGAGCTCACCAGCGAACAGGTAAAGGCCATTTATACCGGCGAGATCACAGCCTGGGAGGAGCTGCAGTAAAAAGCAAAGGAGAAACGGATGCGGTACAGCCGGGGAAAAAGGCTGTACCGGCCGCAAAATATAGAAAGACAGGAGAAGGAAAATGACAGGTAAATTTTCGGAACGGGTGATGCGCCGGGTGTTTCTGATCGCAGCCTGCGCGTCGGTGCTGGCGGTGGCTCTGATCTGTGTGTTCCTTTTTGCCAACGGAATACCGGCGATGATGGAAATTGGACTGCCGGATTTCCTGTTCGGACAGAAATGGAAGCCCTCAAATAATTTATACGGCATTTTGCCGTTTATTCTGGGCAGTATTTACGTTACCGCCGGTTCTGTTGTCATAGGAGTGCCCACGGCCCTCCTGACCGCCGTGTTTCTGGCATTTTACTGTCCGAAAAGGCTGTATCCGATCCTGAAAGCAATGATCAATCTGATGGCGGGAATACCGTCGGTGGTGTATGGCTTTTTCGGACTTGTGCTGATCGTACCGCTGATGCGGCAGCTCAACGGGAAGGATGGAAGTACGATGCTGACAGCGTCGATCCTGCTGGGAATCATGATTCTTCCCACCGTTACCGGGGTGGTGGAGCCCGCCCTTCGCAGTGTTCCTGCAAGTTATTATGAGGGAGCGCTGGCTCTGGGAGCTACCCACGAACGCAGTGTGTTTTTTGTGGTACTGCCCGCGGCGAAGTCCGGGGTGATCGCCGGGATCGTGCTGGGGATCGGCCGGTCCATCGGCGAAACTATGGCCGTCATTATGGTGGCGGGAAACCAGACCTGGATGCCCCAGGGAATCCTGAAGGGGCTCCGGACCATGACTGCGAACATTGTCATGGAAATGGGATATGCGGCGGATCTGCACAGAGAGGCATTGATCGCCACAGGAGTCGTTCTTTTTGTATTCATTCTGATCATCAATCTCTGTGTATCTGCATTGAAACGGAGAGCAGCTTATGACTAAAGAGATGACAACACATAATAGGAAAAAAGGATCCAGGATAAATCAATGGCGCAATCACCCGCTTTCCGCTCTGGCGGCGGCGCTGGTGTGGGCGGCGGCGCTGCTGACAATGGCGATCCTGATTTTTTTGGTAGGATTTATCGTGGTAAAGGGCGTCCGCAATCTGACGCCGGAATTATTTGCATTTACCTACAATTCAGATAATGTATCGTTGATGCCGGCATTGATCAATACGCTGATGATCACACTGGTTGCGCTGGTGATTGCCGTCCCGCTGGGAGTATTCGCAGCGATCTACCTGGTGGAATATGCGAAAAAAGAGAGCCGCCTCGTGGGTCTGGTCAGGATCACTGCGGAAACGCTGCAGGGAATTCCTTCTATCATATATGGCCTGTTTGGTATGCTGTTTTTCAGTACGGCAATGGGATGGGGATATTCGCTGCTGTCCGGTGCGATGACCCTGGTGATCATGATCCTTCCATTGATTATCCGAACTACGGAAGAAGCTCTGTTGGGGGTGCCGGACGCCTACCGGGAGGCTTCCTTCGGGCTTGGAGCCGGGAAGCTGCGGACAATTTTCAAAGTAGTGCTTCCGACGGCAATACCGGGAATCCTTTCCGGCGTGGTGCTGGCCACCGGAAGGATCGTCGGTGAGACAGCGGCGCTTTTATATACGGCAGGCTCTGTGGCAAAGATTCCGGGGAGCCTTCTGGGCTCAGGAAGAACCCTGGCCGTTCACATGTACGTGCTTTCCAGCGAGGGCTTGTATATGGATCAGGCCTACGCTACGGCGGTGGTGCTTTTGATTTTTGTGCTGGTGCTGAACGGGCTTTCAACGCTGTGCGCCCGGAAGCTGGCAAAAAACAGTTGAGGTTAAACATGGGAAAAATTGAAATAAAAAATACAGATTTATATTACGGTGATTTTCATGCCCTGAAAAATATCAATCTGGACATTCCGGGAAACAAGATCACTGCCTTTATCGGGCCCAGCGGATGCGGAAAATCCACGCTGCTCAAATCCCTGAACCGGATGAACGATCTGGTGGAGGGATGCCGGATCACAGGGGAGCTTACCCTGGACGGCGAGGATATTTACGGTTCAATGGATGTCAATATGCTCAGAAAACGGGTGGGTATGGTATTTCAGAAGCCGAATCCGTTTCCGATGAGTATTTATGACAATATCGCGTACGGCCCCAGGACCCATGGCATCTGGTCAAGGGCGAAGCTGGATGAGATTGTGGAAAAGGCGCTGCGGGATGCGGCTATCTGGGAGGAGGTAAAGGACCGTCTCGGAAAAAGCGCTCTGGAAATGTCGGGAGGGCAGCAGCAGAGGCTTTGCATTGCCCGGGCGCTGGCTGTGGAACCGGAGGTGCTTTTGATGGACGGGAACTGTAGCCCCCAAAAGGCATGTGCATAGTGTGTATCCAGTTAATTTTAGAAGGAAAACAAGTACGGTATACACATGGCTTTAGAAAATATGTGCATACCGTTGTATATAGATTCGACAAAGCAAGGAGTAGAATAGAATATGAATGCAATAATAGAATCCAAAGACCTTAAATTGTGGTATGGGGATCACCAGGTGTTAAAGTCGATTTCAATGGATATACCGGAACATGAGATAACAGCACTCATAGGCCCATCCGGCTGCGGAAAGTCCACATTTCTTAAGACATTGAATCGAATGAATGATCTGGTACAGAATGTACGCATTGTAGGTGAGGTAAATTATAACGGACATAATATCTATGCTCCGGATGTGGATGTGACCGCATTGCGTAAAGAGATCGGCATGGTATTTCAAAAACCGAATCCGTTTCCAATGAGTATCTATGATAACATTGCCTATGGACCACGAACCCATGGGATTCGGTCAAAGGTTAAACTGGATGAGATTGTAGAGGAATCTCTCCGGTCGGCAGCGCTTTGGGATGAGGTAAAGGACAGGCTGAAAAAATCGGCTCTGGGGCTGTCTGGCGGACAGCAGCAGAGATTGTGCATCGCAAGGGCAATCAGTGTGTGTCCTCGTGTCATCTGCATGGATGAGAGTACGGCTTCCCTCGATCCGATCAGCACAAGTAAGATAGAGGATTTGGTTACAGAACTCAAATCACAATATACAGTTGTCATGGTTACTCATAACATGCAGCAGGCCGTCCGTATTTCAGATCGGTGCGCGTTCTTTCTGATGGGAGAACTGGTGGAATACAGCAAGACAGATCAGATGTTTTCCAGACCACAGAATAAAAAGACCGAAGATTATATCACGGGAAGATTTGGATAAAAAATTGCATAGATTACAAATGATGAAAAGGCAGATGTGAGTGAAAATGGGAAATATTATTCTGTCTTTTCTAATTTTGATAGAATAAATAGAATTATAATAGATGAATAAATAATAAAAGGTTTATGAGTGATAGTAAGACTTTTGTGTCGCAACTTAATAGTTATGTTCAAATGCTGATTTAAAGAGTAAGGCATGAAAATGAGAAGAATGAATACTTGACTTTTTATAGAATTATGTTAAGATAATTACAGACCGTAGGGAGGCATGGGTAATGCCTGAATCCAAATATTCCATTGGCGGGATTAAGAATGGTATATCCATTCTTTTTTTTTACCATGAGAGGAGATAAATAATGCCAAACAGGGAAGTTCCGATTAATTTGGAAGAACAGATAGATGTGATGAAGAAATATGTGGTGTTCCGGCAAAGAAAAAGAATGAGAAATTTTCTGCAATATGCGGGTTACTTTAGAGTGAGCAGATATGGAAAATATTTGCTTTCTTACTCAGGCGTCATGGGTAATAAACCGGAGCAGGAGCTTTTGTTTCAATTGTATGAGTTTGACGTTAAATTGAGAAATCTTTTGGTTTTATATTGCAACAAAGCAGAGGTGCGATTTAAGAGTGCAGTGTCAAATGCTGTCTCCTTAAAGACGCAGGATGCAGTTTTTTATTTGGATCAGCAATATTATACTCCTTCTAAAAGTGAGAAAGACGCAAAGAAACGAAAACGGAATGAAAAATATTTTCAAAGATTTTTAGATGATATTTTGGATAAAGAAAATGCATTAAGGAAAGATGTAGTAAAACATCCTGAACTAAAAGAGTACCGAAGAGGTGGGAGCAGGCAGAACAACAGTCTTCCGGTGTGGGTGGTTTTTTCATATTTTGAGTTTGGTACAATAACTATGTTGTATTCCTATTTGCGGGGTGATTTAAGAAAAACGGTTTTGAATTATGCTTTTTCAAAGGGAAAATATAAGAAAGAAGCAACAAAGCAGATAGATACTTGGTTGGATGCTATAAGAAATCTTAGAAATTATTGTGCACATAATTCGATGGTAAGCGGTATGACATCGTCGGTTGTCATTCGGGATCTGAATGATTCGCCTGATGTTTTGCCAAAAGATACAGATTTGTTTTCCAGATTATATGCATTGAAAAAGATTTTACCCAAGAAAGATTCAGAACAGATGAAAAAGGAATTGAAAAAGTTGATTCAGAGGACAAAAATTGATATTTATCAGTTAAACATTCTCCCTGCGAAATGGGAAGAATTAATAGATCGTATTAAAGAATTTTAAGCGCAAAAATGCATATGATAATAGAGACCGTAGGAAGGCGAGGGTAATGCCTGAATCCAAATATTCCATTAACGGGGGCAGATGAGCCAAGTGCTTGTCTGCCTTATTTTTGTTACACATTGTACTGATGAGGATGCGGGATATGATTTGGGAAAAGAAGTATAATTAGTCAATGTAGATGTGAAGGCTGTCATGTAGAAATAATTTACTTGTATTTTACAACAATAGGGTAGAGGATTTTACAATGTACCTGTTAGAATATGAGATAACAAATAAAAGTATTTAGTAAATAATTTGAGAAGAGAAAAGATGTGACAGTAATTTATAATCCAATGTTAAATAATACGTTGGCAAAAATGTACAGTATATACATTATTGAATACTGTGCAAGCCGTGTGTTTCATGAGTTTGCGTGCACCCTACCTAAAATCTTGGATGTAAACTGGTGCAAGGGTTCGGTAGGTGTATAGCATGTTTTGTGTTGAAAATAATAGAATATAAATACATGATGCACAAAGCATAGGGGAAAATGTGTATCAAGTAGGGAGAGAATGTAGGATGACTGGTAAGGGAAAGGGAATCTCTTTGACCGGTCTTTTATTATGTGAATTGCACAATTTGTGGCAGAGCTTCTTGGTGTATTCTGTGAGAAGCTTTCTTTGGGAAAAGTGATATAGTGTAATACTTGGTAAAACATAAAAGGTCAAAATGTGAAAGGATATGTTGGAAACAAAATTATGAAAGCATATGGAAAGAAGCTATGGTGGGTTGAAAACCAGTACTATGGAGATGAGCTACATACAGGAATTCCGCTGCCTTCGTCTGGAAAGAGACGTGGGTAGCGTAGAAAGAAGTATGAGAGAATTTTTAAGAAGATGGAAAGGCAGCATAGTAAAAATGAAATTAGAAAAATAATGAAATCGATTAATAACGCAGAGGTATAATGAATACAGCACCTACTGCGTGCTGTTTATTTTAGGGAAGCAGTGATGATATTAGAACTATATGGGAAAATATAACATGATAATTGAGAAAAACCAGAAAGAGATGAAAACTGCTAGGAAGGCAATCCATGATCTGGCATAAGAGATGAAACAGATTACTATCCTGAAATTGATGAGAAAGCATCTTTTATAAAAGTATTGTTATCTGAGAAGAGATGAGCCAAGAGGCGGAACGCTAAAAGGAGGGGTGAAAGTAGTGAATCTGAGTATGGAGAACAACAACCTGAAAAGCAAAACGAATGTATAGGTAGCAGCTATCTGTAAAATTTTTTCACTTTTTTATATATAACTCGACATAGCGTGAGTTTAGCGTATAATAATAGTATAAAATTATTAAGAGGTGGAAATGTGAGCAGAGGCAATGATGCAATTCCAACATGGAGTGGATTTAATTATCAAGGCAAAGTAATGTTGTTTTATATCGTAAAGTTGATAAACAAAATAAATAAAGAACAAGATAAAAGGAGGTATTCTGTAAACTTAGAGGAGGTAGAGGATTTTTGTATTATCCGTGATTCTGAATATGTTTCTTTCCATCAAGTGAAAGCGTGGTTATCAGTAACGAAATGGAGCAGTTATAGTACAGCTATGGACAAGCTGCTAAAACATCGAGATGAGTCTTCAAATCCGACGGCAAAATGTTATCTTATGGTGGCGAGGGAAGTAGATGATTGGGACGAGGATTCTAATACATATAATGGAAGCATAGAACTTTATAAACATGATTCCAAAATCATAGGAGTCTGTGATGTAAAGGATTTAATCATCCAAGAAATAAAGAAGTATTTAGTTGAAAAAGGATACAATCAAAATCAATATGAAATTGTATATAGTGAGTTATGCTTATATTTGGATGATAGGATTGCCTTGATGCATAAGCAGGGAGCAAAAAAGAGGGATTATGACATACCATTCTCAGAAGTATTAAATATTATTGAAGAATCAGTAAAGAAAGAGTTTGTACGGAAAGAGTTTTATCTGAAAGAGAAGATATATAATTATATTATGGAAAATATGGAAAAAGCATTAGATGGTATATGTCAGGATGTATGTGAGGAATCTTTGAAAGATTGCAGTGGAATGTGCGCTGCAAGGACGGCTTACGAGAAGATAATGGAAATTTCAGATTATACCAAATTTTGCAAAGTATTAAATCCGGATAAAATAGACGGATGGGACAATTCACTGGCGATGGCTGAGAATTTTCCGGTAAAAGGATTGCAAAATGAAATCTATTATCTGCTATACCAAAGTAAAAGTCCCGAAAAAATCTTAGGGGATAGAAGCAGTATATATCTGCAATCTAAATATTCAAATGCAAAAAATGGGCAAATAATCCCAACATTATTGGATTTAACCAGTGGATATAGGGGGAAAAGCAGGGCACTGCAAAGGATATTCCAAAATATTATCCAGAATACTGATATTATGGACATTTTAGAAGGAAACAGTATAACAGTTATTCCGGGCAGTTATAATGGCTTCTTATCTCAGGCACAGATAACTTCTGGATGGAAGGAAAGTAATCCAGAAAAAATAAACCATTATTATAGAGAAATAGAGTTGATTTCTTCAAAAGAACTACAGGAAAAATTTGAAGAAAATGGAGGTAATCATGACTAATACTATAATTGATATAATCCGATCACTAAATGCAGGAAATGTTCTTCCCTTGCAAAGAGATGCGGAAACAAAGATTGATTTATATAATGATGACGTAGAATTGTATATTGATTACTCTGGTAATGATAAAAAGTATTATTATTTTGCTGAACTTAAAATGGATGATGAAAAAGACGACAATTTAGCGCAGATTGAAGATATCCTGCGAAATAACGAAGCGTTTTCAGTAATTGGTGAACCTAATCCGAGCGATTCATATATGATTTTATTGTGGCAAGTAGAATATATAGATGAAAGTATTTATCCATATGTTATAAAAATTGAGGAAAATGAATTCTTTTATAAAAAATATGTGTTTTACTACACAGAAAAAGAACTGAAATCCTTCTTGGACTGGTATCATACATTAGCAAAAAAGGGTACCTCTGCCCTTACAGAAATATTAGATGTCTTACGATTTTCAGATGAAGAGTCTGTCCAAGTGAGTTTTTTGACACGATTGCTGGTTAAAGTCCCGTTTTTTCATCCAGTGTTTCCAAAAGCTGTAATGAATGACTTTGATAAGATGGTTCAGCAAAAAATTAATGGAATAAGGCAGACACAAAAGGAAAAAGTCGATGGGACAAAGCAGACACAAAAAGAAATAGTCGGGATAATTAATAATATCTTTATGGAAGCGGTAGATAATGGAAATGCTGACATAGAGAAATTATCCGATAAGATATACCAGAAATTAATGGAGGAATAGTTGGATGGGTTATACATTTAGAAATATTTGTATTAGAAATTTCAAATACATTACGGATGAAAAGCCATTAGAATTTGAGTTTAGCAATAGCAATATTGTTATTTTAGATGGGCAGAATGGATATGGAAAAACAACACTGTTTGATGCAATAGAGATTTTGCTGACAGGTCGAATCAAGCATTTTAATCCAAATTTACAGAATAGAAAGACGGAAACAATAGGAATGTTAGCGAATAATGGCAGCAAAGATATTGTTATAGCGGCAGTTCTATCGTCTGATACGGAAGGTGAATTGCGGATTGAGAGAAGGTTGCTATGCAAGGATGAGTTCAAGAGCATACTTTTGCTGAATGATCAGCAGACAGAACAGGAGGAATTATATGATAAATTAGGATTTAGCTTAAACATGTTTGATATTGGAATGTATATTTCCCAAAGCGAATCTTTAGAGTTTCTTCAGAACAAATACAAAGACAGGAAAGCATATGTTTCATCTCTTTTGGATAATTCAGAAATGCAAGATAAAATAAAAACGTTAAAGTCCATCCAGGAATCCTTAGAGGAAAGGATCAACCAGGAAACAGAGGAAAAGGAAGGAAAGATAAAATCTGCAAAAGACAAAGTAGCTTCCTTAGAGAAGCAGATGGAAAGCGTTTCAATTCATGCGGAATTACCAGGAGAAGATGTAAGACTGTTTAGCGAGGAAGAATATCCGTTTGATGTTATAGAGATAAATGAAGATGTCACATATGATTCTGTCATCTTGCCGCTTAGGCAGGTAAGCAAATTCGTAGAAAATTATGAGGAATATATTAAATATATAGATAATGCTTATGTAAAGGAATTAACGGGAACATCTAAGCAGATATATATGGCGTTGTTTTACTGTGAAGAGATTACATTGCTTAACGAAAACGAAAACCTACTGCAGCGTTTAAATAAATACATAGGGTTATTGAAGGATTTTTCAGAAAGTAAATGGTCCGTAGATGAGAAACTTTTTGAAGAAATCAATATAGATAGAAAAACGATTGATCGATTAAGAGAATTATTATTAAATCAACAGAGAGAACGGAGCCAGCTGGCAGATGCAGATAAAGTTTTGGCGCAGATGATAAAAGCTAGAAGGGCGTTTATTGACCAATATAATTATGCTGTAGAAGCAGGTAAATTTAATCAAAACAAGTGTCCATTGTGTGGGACGGATTTTGAAGACATTAATCAGGCTATTACAGAAACAGAGGGTTTCATTAAAAATATCCATACGGATGGCGTAAAAGCAATAGAGGATTATGAAATAGAAATATCAGGGATATTTCGGCAAAACGTAATTCCAATTTTACAGAAGCATCTTGAAGATAACAAACTTATACTTCAGATGAGAGATTCGCTGTTAGGATGTAGGGCGCTTTCCACAGAAAAATTACAAAAGCTGTTGGCTAAATTAGGGATATCTGGATTTTCTTCCAATAGAAAAGAAGAATTTAACATGGATGAATTTTCAAGGGAATATGAGAAACTGATGGAAACAATCCGAAGTAAAGAAATTCCCAATAAAATTATTTTAAAGGATGAGGAAATAGAATTATATAAATCAATCCATAACAAATATTATCATAACAAGAAACCAGTCCACACTTTGGAGGAACTGCACAGCAAGGAACAGTATATAGCAAAATTGTTTAATGATAAATTCTCCTTACAGCTTTCAGTTGAAAAAGAGAAGCTAAAAAAGTTGGAAGAGGATTATGGGAAATATGGAACGAAAAGAGATGCTATGTTAGAGGCGTTTAAAACTTTGGTAAGCAAATATGAAGCATCCAGTAAAGATTATCAAACACAGCTTACTAATGCAATAAAGATTCCATTGTTGGTATATAGTGGGAGAATTATACAGAATTACCCATTGGGATTGGGAATCAGGGCAGTCGTTAAGACAAATCAGCTGGTTTTTGAAGCAACTTCGAAAAATGGAAATGATGTTTATAATATCTTAAGCACAGGACAGCTTAATGGTCTTTCTATTGCATTTTTGTTATCCATAAAAAATGTATATGGGCAAGCGGATGGATTAGATATTTTATTAATAGATGATCCACTGCAGACCATTGATGATATTAGCGCCATTTCATTGGCTGATTTATTGACGCAGCAGGGAATTGGACAGATTGTTTTGTCTACACATGAGGATGCAAAAGCAGCGTTGCTCAGATATAAATTTAAAAAAGCCGGTTTGAGTGTTTTAGAGAAAAACATGCAAAAATTATATATGGAAACTGTTTCAGTCGAGGGATAGTAGTTAGAAAGCCAGTAGAAATATAAAAAAATTTATGCTGGCTTTTTATATGTTTGGATGACAGTTTAGGTGTGGAAATGCTTGAAAGACATAGCCAGTTATTAGATTTAAGTAGTATGTTACAATCTGTAGCCCTAAACGCTATGTCCGCAATATAGTGATTATTCCGGGCCTCATTGGTTCTTCCACATCGTAATATTCATATAGCACAGAAAAGAACGATTGAATTATTACAGGAGCAAGTTGCCCAGTTACAAAAACAGGTTGCGGAACTGGAAAAAGAAAATTCCAGACTGAAAACGGCACTTGGGAAAAGAGCTTTGAATACAATCAAGCATTTATAAGCAAAATAAGAAAATAACAAACCTGCGCAGGTACACGACAAGTGTGCCTGTTGGTTGTTCAGATAATCTTTACCTATATTTTACACAGAGAAGGTGGAGGATTTTACATTGTATTTGTTAGAATTGTATCGTAACTAAAATAGGAAAACCGAAGAACGGTTTGGAGGATAGTCTAACAAAGAAGGTAAGATATATGACGGCGATTTACAGATACCGACAGGAAAATAAGCCGAGAAAAGCAAACAGTATACACACAATTGTATGCCGTACAGCCCTTGATTTGCAAGGGGTTGCGGGTACCCTACCCAAAATCTTGGATGAACCGACGTCAGCCCTGGATCCGATCTCCACCTCCAGGATCGAGGATCTGGCCGCAGAGCTGAAGGAGAAATACACGATTATCATGGTAACGCACAATATGCAGCAGGCGGCGCGCATCTCTGACAAAACGGCATTTTTTCTTCTGGGCGAGGTGGTGGAATACAATGACACGGTGACCCTGTTTTCAATGCCTGAGAACAAGAAAACGGAGGAGTATATTACGGGGAGGTTTGGCTGATATGCGGGAAAGATATATTGAAAAGCTGTCGCAGCTTCACGACGAGCTCCTTGATATGGGAATGCTCTGCGAGCAGGCAATCATGAAAACGTACCGCCTGCTGATTTCCAGGGAGCTGCGGGAGGAGCAGGCGGCGGAGATAAGCAGGCTGGAAAAGGAGATCGACGCAAAGGAGCACTCGGTGGAGGCTATCTGTATTCAGCTCCTGCTCCGGCAGCAGCCGGTGGCTTCTGACCTGCGCCGTATCTCAGCGGCCCTCAAAATGGTCACGGATATGGAGCGGATTGGCGACCAGGCTACGGATATTGCGGAGATCCTGGAGACCGGCAGCATCGACGTGCCGGTAAAGGGGGTAAACATTTCCGGGATGGCGGAATTTACGATGCAGATGGTGAATAAAAGTGTGGAAGCTTTCATAAACCGGGATCTGGAGCTGGCCCGGGAGGTCATTGACAGCGATGACATTCTCGACAAAATGTTTGTGGAGGTGCGCAGGACATTGAACGAAAACACCGCCGGATTTACCAGTGATCAGATACTGGATCTTCTGATGATAGCAAAATATTATGAGCGGATCGGCGACCACGCCACGAACATCGGCGAGTGGGTGGAGTTTTCCCTGCTGGGAAAACACAGAAACGGTGAGGATGCCTATTTTGACATATTCGCACAGTAGTTACAGGCAGAGGCTGTTTGGACAGGGGATAGCATTCCCGGAGGGCGGTCTGTGGCATGTATGGCTGAATCCTCAGTTTTTGCTGACAGCCTGTTTTAACGGATATAAACCGGTATTTCTGGGCATCATGATTACCGGGATCATATATAAAAGAAGCTTATGCAAGACAGCGGGATGTCTGCCCGTGAAAATTTACATAGATTTTACATAAAACGTCTTTGGATTTTACTTTGCTCCGTTATAATCATTTTCGTATTTTACAATGATTTTACATAGACCGGAAATGGTCATGGAGGAAAGTATATGGATATTTTTAATGTATTGACTATGGTGGGCGGACTCGCGCTGTTTCTTTATGGAATGCATGTAATGGGCGAGGGACTGTCCAGGGCCTCCGGCGGAAGGCTGGAAAAAATTCTGGAAAAGCTGACCTCCAGCACGCTGAGGGGCGTGCTGCTGGGAGCAGGCGTGACGGCGGTGATTCAGTCCTCCTCCGCCACCACTGTTATGGTGGTGGGCTTTGTGAACTCGGGAATCATGACGCTGCAGCGGGCGGTGGGGATCATTATGGGGGCGAATATCGGTACGACCATCACCTCCTGGATACTCAGCCTTTCGGGAATCGAGGGCGACAGCTTTTTCATTAAAATGCTGAAGCCGACCTCCTTCTCCCCGATCCTCGCCATGATCGGCGTGGCGTTTCTGCTGTTCTCCAAAAAGGACAAGAAGAAGGACGCGGGCTCTATTATGATCGGGTTTGCCGTTCTGATGACCGGTATGGAGACCATGAGCGGAGCAGTAAAGCCTCTGGCAAATGTACCGGAGTTTACCAGACTGTTCCTGATGTTTGAAAATCCGGCGCTGGGTATGATTGCCGGCGCCCTGCTGACCGCGGTGATCCAGAGCTCATCTGCCTCCGTTGGTATTTTGCAGGCCCTTTGTGCGACGGGGGCGGTTTCCTTCGGGTCGGCGCTTCCCATTATTATGGGACAGAATATCGGCACCTGCGTAACGGCGCTGATTTCCTCCATAGGGGCAAAAAAGAATGCGAAGCGTACGGCGTTTGTACATCTTTATTTTAATTTGATCGGCACGATCGTCTTTATGCTACTGTTTTACACGGCAAATTCCTTCGTGCATTTTAGTTTTCTGGGAACGGCTGCGGACGCGGCGGGAATTGCGGTGGTGCATACAGCCTTCAATGTGCTGGCAACGCTTCTGTGGCTGCCCTTCCATCAATTGCTTGTGAAGCTGGCGACGCTGACGGTGCGCGACCGGGAAGGAGACGAGAGCAGGACGGAGCAGTCTCTGGCCGGATTGCAGGCCCTGGACGACCGTTTCCTGGAAAATCCGGCGGTTGCCATGGAGCAGTGCCGCGTGGCCTGCGCGCATATGGCGGAGGTGACTATTGAGGCGCTGGATATGGCGATCACGCAGCTTGATTCGTTTTCCGAGGAAAAGGTACTCCGGGTCATGGAGGATGAGGACGTCATCGACAAATATGAGGACCGTCTCGGCACGTATCTTGTACAGGCGGCAAAAAACGAAATGCAGACCAGGGACAGCCATACGCTGTCTGTGCTGCTGCACAGCATCGGGGATATTGAACGTATTTCCGACCATGCCGTGAGCATCGCAAGGGCGGCGCAGGAGATTTACAACAAAAATCTGGCGTTTTCCGAAGCGGCGGTGTGTGAGCTGGAGGTTTTTTCCGCGGCGGTAAAAGAGGTGGTGCGGATCTCTATGGAAGCGGTGAAGACGGAGAACCTTATAATGGCCCAGAGGGTGGAGCCTCTGGAGGAGGTAATCGACGACATTGGAGACGAGATCAAGCAGCGCCATATCGACAGGCTGCGGGAGGGTCGCTGCACCATTGAGCTGGGCTTCATTCTTTCGGATCTGACGACCAGCTACAAGCGGATTGCCGACCATTGCTCGAATATAGCGGTGTGTCTGATACAGGCGGACAAGGATGTATTCGGCAGACACGAATATCTGAATTCGCTGAAGGAAGAGGACGATCAGTATTTCAGAAAAAAATTCAGGGAGTATAAGGCGCAGTACGCGCTGCCGGAGCGCGTCAAGGGAACGCCGAAGGTGGATATGCGGGCCAGAATGCAGCAGGCGTAGGCTGGTTTGCAGCAGCCGCAGGTAGCTGTTGTTTAAAGAAAGCGCAGGGTTTTTGTAGACAGAACAGAAATTTTTATATAGAATCAGAGGGAAGGACGGAGGATTGGTATGGCTTGGATCTACATTGTAGAGGACGATGAAAACATCAGGGAAATTGAAATGTTTGCGCTGAAAAATGCAGGGTTTGAGGTACAGGGCTTTGACTGTGCGTCGGCGTTTTATGCCCGTCTGAAGGAGAAGGTACCTGCGCTGGTGCTGCTGGACGTCATGCTTCCCGACGAGGACGGCCTGTCCATCGTGAAAAAGCTTCGGTATAAGGCGGAGACCCGCAAGCTTCCGATCATTATGGCAACGGCAAAAACCACGGAGATCGACAAGGTAAAGGGCCTGGATATCGGAGCGGACGATTACATTACGAAGCCCTTCGGCGTGATGGAGCTGATCTCCCGGGTAAAGGCGTTGCTGCGGAGAAGCCGCGGCATGGAAGAGGAGCGTCTGATCCGCCTCGGGCCGATTTTTATGGATGATGAAAAACGGGCCGTCTTTGTGAACGATACGCCCTGTGAGCTTACCTACAAGGAGTATGAGCTGCTCAAGCTTCTGCTTTTAAACGCAGGCATTGTGGCTTCCCGGGATATGATTCTGGACCGCGTCTGGGGCACCGATTTTGAAGGAGAATCCAGGACCCTTGATATGCATATCAAGACGCTGCGGCAGAAGCTGGGAGATGCGGGAAGCATGATCAGGACGGTGAGGAATGTCGGCTATATGCTGACGGGAGAAAATTAGAATTATGAAGAAAAAAATCAATCTTTATTTATTATTGACGGTATTTCTGACTCTGGCGGCAACCCTGTTTATGGCGGTTGCCATCTTTCATCATATGTACCGGGAGCAGATCGTGGATGACATGCAGACGTATGCCGAGGTGATCAGCGGCATGATATCCTCCGGTGAGGAAATGAATGAACGGTATACAAATCCGCAGCCGGAGCTTCGGGTGACGGTTATTGACAAGGACGGTACGGTAATCTACGACAGCCAGGCGGGGCAGGAGTCCATGAGCAACCATTCCGACCGCCCGGAGATCCGGGAGGCGGAGGAAAGCGGCGAGGGATATTCGGTGCGCCATTCCGATACCCTGAACAGCGATATGTATTATTATGCGGTCCGGCTGAAAAACGGGGATGTCCTGCGTATCAGCAAGGAGGAGGACAGCATATGGAGCGTATTTTACAATACCATATACGGCATTGTGGGGATCGGTATTCTGATGCTTTTGATCTGCTTTATTTTGTCCCGCTATATCACGGCCGGCATTGTGCGGCCCATTGAGAAGCTGGCAAAGGATATTAACGGCGCCAGCCGGATTGATACATATGAGGAGCTCACGCCCTTTATCACGACGATCCAGGAGCAGCACAAGGACATTATCAAGGGGGCAAAAATGAGGCAGGAGTTTACTGCCAACGTTTCCCATGAGCTGAAAACGCCGCTGACCTCTATATCCGGCTATGCCGAGCTGATTGAGACCGGGATAGCCGGGGAAAATGAGGTGCAGCGTTTTGCCGGAGAGATCCACCGCAACGCCCAGCGGCTGCTGACGCTGATCAACGATATTATCCGGCTGTCCGAGCTGGACGGCGGCCATGCGGACATTTCCTGCAGTGAGGTGGATCTGTATGACATTGTCCGGACCTGCGTGGAGATGCTGCAGCTCAGCGCGGAAAAGCACGGCATCAGGATTGCCTGCCATGGAGAAAAATGTATGATACACGCCAACAGGGAAATGATGGAGGAGCTGCTGTTCAATCTCTGCGACAATGCGATCCGCTACAACCGGCCGGGAGGAACGGTGGATGTGACGGTGAGCCGGCAGGAGGGGCATGCGGCGCTGTCCGTCAAGGATACGGGAATCGGTATTCCGAAGGAAAGCCAGGATCGGGTATTTGAACGGTTTTACCGCGTGGACAAGAGCCGTTCGAAGCTCACCGGCGGTACGGGACTGGGAATGGCCATTGTAAAGCACGTTGTGGCGCAGCATGATGCAAAGCTGGAGCTTTACAGCGAGGTTGGGAAAGGAACAGAGATTCTGGTGACGTTCCGGGACTAAAAAAAGAGCAGTAATCAGTTAGAAAAAAATTAATAAACGCCCACTTGACTATTTTTTACAGATGGTGCAATATTATGAAAGGGAGAGGCTTGGGGGAAGCTTTAAAAATTATGAAAATAGAAGGGTATGGGACGAACATTGAAGAAGAAAAAAGGGATCAAGATTGCTGTTATTGTTTTGCTGTGCCTGGTTGTGATCGGGCTGGGCGTGCTCGGATATTATCTGTATAAACAAGCCAACAGCGGTCTTTTTTTTGAAGGGACAACGCTGAACGGCTATGACGTGACCGGGAAGACCTGCAAGGAGGTGCTGCTGATCCTTGAGAGAGATTACAGCGCGCCGAAGCTGGAGCTGAAAGAGAAGGGAGAAAATGCTCTGACGCTGACGCTGGAGGATATGGGCTATACGATTGATGAGATGGCGCTTCTTGACAGCATTCAGAGCTGCATGAGAGAGCAGAATCTGAGACTTCTGTTCAGTCTTATGGATGGAAATGATTTCGAGGTCGAGGTACCCTTTGAATACGATGAGGCCGTATTCAGCCAGGCGGTTTCTGCCGCCCGCTTTGCACAGCCTCGTACGGCCAGTGTGGATGCGTCTCTGGAATATAATGGTACAGAGTATTATATTGAGCCGGAGGTATACGGCAACGAGCTGGATGACGCGGACCTTCAGGTAATGGTGAAGGACTTTGTCGACAAGCTGACGTCCAGCGACCGGCCCCAGTCCGACGCGTCCCTGGACGTACCGGAGTCATTCTATTTCCTTCCGGCAGTCACTCAGGATGACGGAGAGATGAACACTTTGATGGGAATTTACAATTCCTACTGCAAGGCTAAGGTTTCCCTCACCTTCGGCGAGGTGAAGGAAGTGATCGACTGGTCCACGGTTCAGAACTGGCTTGATATTGCGGACGGCGAGGCGACGCTGCGGGAGGAAGAGGTATACAATTACGTATACGATCTGGCGGCAAGGTATGATACGCTGTATTACCAGCGGGATTTCACGACCCATGACGGCAGACAGATCCATTTTGAATCCAGCGATTACGGCTATCAGATCGACAAGGATGCAGAGGCAGCGCAGCTGATTCAGGATATCTATGCAAATACTGAGGTGGAGAGAGAGCCGGTCTATGCAGTCAAGGGCTACAAGAGGAACGGCCGCGACGATATCTGCGGCAATTACGTCGAGGTGAACCTTACCCAGCAGCATCTGTGGTTTTACATGGACGGCGAGCTCGTCATTGAGACTGATCTTGTATCCGGTCTTCCGAGGGACGGCCGGGAGACTGTGACAGGCGTGTTTGGCATTCCGTACAAGAAAAGCCCGGAGACACTTAAGGGAGATACCTGGGAGGAGAAGGTAACCTACTGGATGCCCTTCTATGACGGACAGGGACTCCACGATGCGCCCTGGAGAGCCTCTTTTGGCGGCAATATTTATCAGACCAGCGGTTCGCACGGATGCGTCAACCTTCCGGGAAACGCCGCGGCGGTGATTTACGAGAATATGCAGGAGCGTGTTCCGATTATTCTGTACAAGTAAAAGATTTTCCGCAGTCTGTTCTGCGGACCCTGGTCACGTATGGCCGGGGTCCGGGCCGGACTGCGGATATGAAAAATATTTAAAAAAATTTACCGGAAGTGGTTGACAAATCAAAAACACAAGTATATAATCAATGATGCTGAAAAAAACGTGTGCGCTTAGCTCAGCTGGATAGAGCGTTTGGCTACGGACCAAAAGGTCGGGGGTTCGAATCCTCTAGCGCACGGTTAGATCCTGCAGGCTGTTGCCTGTGGGATTTTTTCTGTTTTGGTGTTTGAAGCTTCGGCTTCGGCTGACCGGAAATAGAAGAGAAAAAATTCTTTACCTCAAAAGAGGTTCATGTTAAAGTAATAAAATAAATACTGCAAAGGAGAATAAATGCATGGGTGGTTTTTTCGGAGTTGCTTCCAAAAATAACTGTACACTGGAATTATTTTACGGTATTGATTATCATTCACATTTGGGAACCAGGCGCGGCGGCATGGCGGTCTGCGGAGCGCGGGGCTTTCAGCGGGCAATTCATAATATTGAAAATTCTCCGTTCCGTACAAAATTTGAGCGGGACGTGGAGGAGATGGAGGGAAATTTCGGCATCGGATGTATTTCTGATTATGAGCCGCAGCCCCTTTTGATCCAGTCGCATCTTGGCAGCTTTGCCATCACGACGGTGGGGAAGATCAACAACATGGACCAGCTTCTGAGCTACGTTTATGAAAATGGAAATACGCATTTTCAGGAGATGAGCGGCGGCCAGGTCAATGCGACGGAGCTCGTTGCCTCCCTGATCTGCAAAAAGGACAGCATAGTAGAGGGGATCCGGTACGTTCAGGAGGTGGTGGATGGCTCCATGACGCTGCTTTTGATGACGAAGGAGGGACTGTACGCGGCAAGAGACCGGTACGGCAGAACGCCGCTGGTGATCGGCCGCAAGGAGGATGCGTACTGTGTGTCCTTCGAGAGCTTTGCGTACATCAATCTTGGATATACGGATTATAAGGAGCTGGGACCGGCGGAGATCGTGTTCATCGACCCGGACGGGGTGAAGACCCTCAGTGAGCCCCGGGAGGAAATGCGCATCTGCTCCTTCCTCTGGGTATATTATGGTTATCCGACCTCCTCCTATGAGGGCGTGAATGTGGAGGAGATGCGATATAAATGCGGAAGCATGCTGGCACAGCGCGACAACGGCAATGTCAGCCCGGACATCGTAGCAGGCGTCCCGGATTCCGGCGTTGCCCATGCGATCGGCTATGCAAACGAGTCTGGCATCCCATATGCGAGACCCTTTATCAAGTATACGCCGACCTGGCCGCGTTCCTTTATGCCGACGCACCAGAGCCAGAGAAACCTGATTGCACGGATGAAGCTGATCCCGGTCAAGGCGCTGATTCAGAACAAAAAGCTGCTGCTGATCGACGATTCCATCGTCCGGGGTACACAGCTGCGGGAGACAACGGAATTTCTGTATGCCAGCGGAGCCAAGGAGGTACACGTTCGTCCAGCGTGTCCGCCGCTTCTGTACGGCTGCAAATACCTGAACTTCTCCAGATCGAAGTCAGAGATGGATCTGATCACAAGAAGGGTGATTAAGGAACGTGAGGGAGATGTATCCCAGGAGGTGCTGGACGACTATGCGAATCCCTGCAGCAAGCGTTACGAAGAAATGCTGGAAGCAATTCGCAGGGAGCAGAACTTCACAACGCTTCGTTATCACAGATTGGACGACCTTGAGAAATCCATCGGTATCTCACCGTGCAAGCTGTGTACGTACTGCTTCAACGGCAAAGAATGATGTATGTAAAAAGATGTAATATAAAAGATGT
>JAUNGD010000028.1:0-3896 GCA_030524705.1 Lachnospiraceae bacterium
AAGCCCCTTCCCCGTATGACGTCAAAAAGAGTGAGCGCATCCTTTGTTGTGCTCACTCTTTAAAGCTAACTTACAGACATAGCTTTCCCGATAGTCTATTTCCCTATGCTAAAAAAAGCTTATTTCCCATATGCCGCTTCCTTGGCCGCATCCACTGCTTCCCACATGCCTTCCGGGTCTCCACTGCGAAGCCATGGCCACCAGTTTTCTACTTCCTGGGCCTCCGGTGCAGTCCAATCCGGGTAATAGCCGTCGCCGGCATACTCAAATCCAAAGCCCTTTTCTTCACCGTTCCAGTTTGCTTTTCCATCGGAAGGATCGGTCAACCATCCAATTTCTATGCCCTCGACCCAAGGCCACATGGAATGCTCCACCCAGTAGTCGTGTCCATATGAATAAGCCTCATACTTCTCAAAGAAATCGTCTGTCGGCGGGAATGCAAAGCCCCTGGCCGGTCTCAAGCCATTCGCTCTGGCCTCTGACGGAGAATACTGCACACCACGCAGATCATTCCCATCCCAGCCCTTACAAATGACCTTGTTCAACACCATTTCTTCACCGTCCACGGTCTTTGTCTCTGTTCTATAGGTCACGGTTCCATCTTCATTTTCAATACAGGATGTCGTATCATAGATCACAGCCTGTCCCATGACGAAACGGATATTCAGATCCTCTGCTCCTGTTGCATCATAGGTAGAAGCATCGTCGATGGATTCCACCAGGCTTCCGCCGTTTTCTTCTGAGTAATACAGTCTGCTGCCATCCTCCTGCTCTACGAACAATGCATACTCAAAGCCATGTAAAATCTGGCTCCAGTCTGTCAGAGAATCATCATCAAAGCCGTAGAACTGGTACACAAGAACCGCTCCGTTCGGATTCAGGCCACCGAACTGTATCTGATATACATATACAGAAGCAACATCATAATTCTGCGTCAGGCTCTCTTCGTTCAGTCCTTCTGCCCCTGAAAGAGCTGACGGATCTACGCTGACCGCCATATCCGTATAGACCGGCGTAAACGCCATATGTACGAACGGAAGTGCGATCTGTGTCTCTGATTCCCCTGCGTATACATAATAATCACAATCCGGAGTCAACTTCAGCTCATCCCCATACTGACCATACAATGTTACCGAAATATCAGAAGCTGTCAGTCCGGAAGCGTCTACTCCTTCCGGCCAGGAAATATAAAAATCATCCTGCTCAGTGTCACAGAGAATCGGCTTCTCTTCACTGTCATCTCCGATCCAGGTCCATACCGGTTCACTTTCTGCATTGGCAGAGCCACCTGCTTCCTCCAGAGTGCGCGCCTCTGCGCCATTTTCCTGATAGTCATATACGTTCACATATTTCTCCAGCGTGATACGCGCTTTGTCTGAGGCGTCTCTGTCATAACAATAGCAGCAGACCCGAAAGGTAGTATCCTCAATCGGAGCGCCGTCATATGTGATTCCGCTGACTGTCAGGTTATAGAAATACTGGCCGTTGCCATTACCGCCGAATTGGCTCCAGCTGGGTCCGCCTACACTGTGTACTTCAGATTCGCTTCCCTGTACCTGCACTCTTTCAAACAGGCTTTCAAGAACTTCCTCATCAAAATTAAGCACGTATTTTCCATCAGACCAGGATGCACTGTCAAGCGCAACGGAAGGATCTACAAATTCTTCAACTCTGTACCCGTCTCCCGCCGTCATACGTACCACGGCATTTTCTGTATCAAGCAGAGCCGAATTTGTTCCCTCTGGCATTTCCAGAGTAAACTCCACATATGCCCCCGTCGGGACCTTATCCCGGTGAATGGCTGTGACCACACCTTCTGAAGCATGCAGAGAAACGTTCAGAGTCGGGATTTCAGCCACCCCCTGCTCTGCCTCTGCAGCCGTGTCCGGCTCTTCGGCATATGCATGGACTGCAAATGCGGAAGTCATAGCCAGCATAATCAGACAAGCAACCACTTTTTTTCTTTTCATCTTTTCTCCTCCTTAATTTTTTTAATATAATGAGCTGCCCGAAAAATATTCTCTTTTCGGTGTTTTGCAGGCCCTGTAAACACAAACGCATACGAGTATTCGTTTTTTATCCGAAAACACCTATGCCTATTCTAACCATCCAAGACCGATATCTGCCTTCCAAGCCCACATCGCATGCTGCAGCCAGCTCGTTCCCAGCACGTAACCTGGCAGCACCTCAATATCCTGATTGATCGGCTCAAAGGAACCGTAAGGGTCGATGGCCGTGCTTTCATACGCACAGTCATACTCCTTATTCAGAGTAACCTCACTGCCCTCCACCGTGGCCGTCACCGTCTGGTCGAAGCGCATGGTAAGGTAGACCACATGGTTATTTACCAGTGTATAATTGTAATCCTCCGCTCCCGTAGCATCGTAGGTCTTAGCCTCTTCCAGGGAATCCGTCAGATATCCGCTGCCGCCTTCGTCCTCCGCATAGTACCGGACAGCCCCCGTTTCATCCATCGTGGTCAGTCGATAGATCATCGGCTGCTGAACCTGTTCCCAGGACTCCAGATTTACACCGTAATAATTATAGCTTACTGCATGATCAAAGGACATATTGCCGCCGGACTGAACGCTGTATGCGTAAACGCTGGCAATATCAAACGTGGTGTCAGCGCCCTTCAGCGTGTAGATTTCTCTGTCATACGCCAGGCTCTCATCGTTCACGTCAATCCTCATCGTAGTATACACCGGAGTGAAGGACCAGTTCTGATAGCGGACCGTAATTTCTGTCCTGCCGGATGCAGAAGCCGTCAGAGAATAGTCCTCTCCGGCCTTCAGCACCAGCTCGTCGCCGTACTCGCTGGTCAGAACAACAGAAATATCCTCCTCCGTAATACCGGACGCATCCAGCCCTGCTGGCCACTGTGCGGTAAACACATCTTCATACGGGTCGCAGAGGATCGGTTTTTCGCCGGCTCCCTCCCAGGACCATGCAGCTTCCAACGTGCCGTAATCGGATGCCGCCAGATCCGCAGCGGAACGGCCGTAAATATATACGTGTACCGGAATCACCACATCCCCCAGGGGCAGGCCGTTGTAGGTAATGCCGCTGACGCCGAAGCGGAAACGGTAATGTCCCGCTCCGTCTCCTCCGAAGCAGCTCCACTCAAGACCGCAGCCGCTTTCGTTGGTAATCTCATATCCACTGTTGTTCCACATAAAATCCGTGGCCTTCAGATTATATGTTACCGTTCCGTTTGACCACTCGCCGGTAATCGCATCAGCCGTCAGATTAAAATCATTTATCGTGTAGCCGTCCCCCGGCAGCAGAGAAACCACCGCATTGGCGGCATCGATCTTGTCATCCTCAAGGCCATCCATGCTCAGCACGATCTTCGCGCCTTCCTCGTCAAAGATCAGCGTTTCCTCCGTCACATCCACCAGACAGCTGGCGCTGTTCGTATTGCCGCTTCCGTATACTTCACCTTCCACCGTGACCTCCGGAAGTCTTACACTGCCGATGCGCTCCGCATCCGTGGTAATGCCAATGGCATAGCCCATATCATTCAGAATGCAGCCGTCTGACGGACGAAGGTAGATATCTGTGATACCATTGATATCGAAGCCAGTCACCTTTGTCACATCGATCTCGATCTCTGCAGCGCCGTTTTCCAGGCAGTGCAGCGTGGCAATACCGCTCTCGTCCGTAAATACCTTTCCGCCGTCTTCCGTGACGATCCAGGATGTGACATCTGCTCCGTCTGCAGCGCCCCAAATATAGGCATTCGTCGTGGAAACCGCCACGGTATAGACCTCTGCCGCTTCCACCGTCAGCTCTTCTGAAGTCACCTCAAAGCTATTGCCCTCCTGGGGAGCCGGGCCTCCGCCTCCACCGCCGGGGCCTCCGCCCATCATACCCTCCGGCGCCTCGCCGTCCGC
>JAUNGD010000028.1:3996-42977 GCA_030524705.1 Lachnospiraceae bacterium
CGCCTCCACCGCCGGGGCCTCCGCCCATCATACCCTCCGGCGCCTCGCCGTCCGCCAGCTCCGGCAGCTCGCCGCCTAAGTCCATGCCCTCCGGCAGTCCTTCGCCTGACAACTCAGGAAGCTCGCCCTCCGAAAGCTCCGGCAATTCGCCTTCTGGCAGTTCCGGCAGCTCCGGAAGTTCACCTTCAATACCTGGACCACCTGCGCCTTCCGGTCCTTCCTGAGCATAAACCGCACCTGTTGCGCCGATTGCAGAAATGCTCAATGCCATTGCAACCGCCAGCGCCATTCTGTTCTTTTTTCTAAACATATGATCTCCCTTCTCTCTGCAGGAGAACCTGACCAGTCAGAATATTTCTCCTGCAAAACATATAATGGCACTTATACACCGCCAGTGTCCCTTTATTTTGACTGAATCAGGCTTTTTCTTCTTTTCTCTTGTTGGACGCGATGGCTCTTCTCTTGATCTGGAATGCGTCGAACCACATTACCAGCAGCATGATAGCGCCCTTTGCCACATACTGATAGTAGGTATTCAGACCGGCAAGCTGCATACCGTTTGCCAGCAGACCCATGATCAGCACACCGGCTACACAGTTCGCGATCTTTCCTTCACCGCCCCGGACGGATACGCCGCCGACCAGGACGCCGGTCAATACGGTGATTTCCGTTCCCGCTGCCGTTCCTGCCGCAGCCGCGCCGACTCTGGAGGTCAGCACAACGGCGCCGATACCACAGAACAGTCCGGCGATGCCGCCGATGGCATACTTCATTTTCTTTACGTTGATACCAGCCAGCCGGGAAGCCGCTTCATTTCCGCCCAGTGCGAATACGTACCGCCCAAAATACGTTCTGTCCATGATAAAGCTCATGATCAGGCCCGCAATTACCATAAAAATCGTTGCATAAGTAAGACTTGGGTGGAAGACAGTTCCCTGGCCGATTACCTTGAAGCCCGACGGCAGTGAGGAGATCGTCTTTGAATTCGTAATTACGTACGCAACACCCTGGTATACTGTACTCAGACCGATGGATACGAAAATACGCGGCAGCTGCAGCAGCTGCTCCAGCAGTGTTCCTATCATTCCGAACGCTATACTGATGACGATGGTGATGATTACTGCTACCGGAATCGGCATATTCGCATACACGACCATCATTGCACAGAGAACGCCGCAGATACTCATCTGATAGCCCACTGCCATATCCAGGCCGCCGGACATCATGATCAGCGCAATTCCATAGGCAGAAATAATAACGTATGCATTCTGATTCAAAATATTAAGCAGGTTCGTTAATGTCAAAAAATTCTGGCTGGTAAAGGTAAATACCACACATATCAGCAGCAAAAGAACCCACGCCAAATTTCTTCTGCAAAAATCAATTACTTTAGCCATTTTTATTCCTCCACAATTCCTGATGCCAGCTCAAGAATCTTCTCCTGAGTGAACTCATTTTTCAAAACCTCTCCGCTGATTCTGCCCTCATGTAACACCAGAATCCGGTCGCTCATACCAAGCATTTCTTCCATCTCGGAGGAAATCATAAGGATAGACTTTCCTTCCTCCACAAGACGGTTCATTAATTTATAAATTTCCTGCTTTGCGCCTACGTCGATTCCCCGGGTAGGCTCGTCGAAAATCAAAATGTCAGTGTCTGCCGCCAGTACCTTGGCCACCACCACCTTCTGCTGATTGCCACCGGAAAGATTCCTCACCAGCTGCTTTGCCGTAGGTGTCTTGATGTCAAGAGTCCTGATATATTTGTCCACCAGCTTATCCAGGGCTTTGAAATTCATCAGCCCTCTTCTGCTGTTTCTTCGCAGGCTCATGACAGGAATATTCCACTCAATACTGTACTCCAGGAACGCTCCCTCCTGTTTCCTGTCCTCAGGAATCAGACCGATTCCCAGATCCACAGCGTCTGCCACGGAGGTCGCATTCATAGCCTTTCCTCTGACGATGATCTCCCCGTGCTCCGGCTTCACATCTCCACAGACCATCTTGGCCAGCTCCGTCCGGCCGGCTCCTACAAGTCCTGCCAGGCCCAGGATCTCTCCCTTATGTAATGTCAGATCAATGTGGAAGTCTCCGTTTCCGGTCAGATCCCTGACCTCCAGCACCGGCTCTCCTATTTTTACATTCCTCTCAGGGAATTTTTCTGTCAGCTCACGGCCGATCATATATTTGATCAGATCTTTTTT
Organism: Lachnospiraceae bacterium; assembly: GCA_030524705.1. Taxonomy (GTDB): domain Bacteria; phylum Bacillota; class Clostridia; order Lachnospirales; family Lachnospiraceae; genus Choladousia. Next base: position 6,200 of record JAUNGD010000028.1, read on the forward strand.
CGTAATATCCGCCACGTTGCGGGTCACAACGTATTTTCCATCCCGGAATACCGTTACTCTGTCACAGAGCTCGAACAGCTCTTCCAGACGGTGACTGATATAAATGACGGATACGCCCCGCTCCTTCAGCTTACGCACGATGCGGAACATATTTCCGACCTCTGCCATAGGGATCGACGCGGAAGGCTCGTCCATGATCAGCACCCGGCAATTCTTCACCAGAGCTTTTGCAATCTCTACGATCTGCATCTGAGCTGTAGAGAGCATCTGTACCTGGGTACTGACATCAATCTTTACTCCCAGATCCGCCAGAATCTCCTCCGCGCGTTTTTTCATTTCTTTAAAATCAGGCATGCCCTTTCTGGTTCCTACCCGGTCGCCTAAAAAAACATTTTCTGCTATGCTTAAAGACGGAACAAGATTGAACTCCTGATAGACAACTCCGATACCGGCGCTTTTCGCCAATGCCGGAGTCAGCTTTGTGTATTCCTTTCCGTCAATTACAATTGTACCCTTTTCCGGCTGAATGGCTCCTGCAATCGTCTTGATCACCGTGGATTTTCCTGCACCGTTCTCACCGATCAGTGCCAATATTTCTCCCTCTTCTACATCAAAGGAAACGTCATCCAGTGCCACAACACCAGGGTACAGTTTGGTCACATGCTTAACCTCCAAAATTTTACTCATACGAATTCCTTTCCATACTGTACCAGTCATGTTTGATATTTATGTATCGCCTGCACGATACAAAGGCTGCCCCGGAATCCTCCCTGGGATTTCAAGACAGCCTTTTGACTTTTCATCCTTTTGCGGTATCACCGCGCTTTTCTCTGTAAAACAGCATACCGTTTTTTGTATCAGTTATGCTTAATCCTCCGGGAAGTATTCGCTCATGGTCTCAAGTGTGATCGGGATACAACGCTCGTTGTAAACGCCGTCCTCTACACGGTCCATCCAGGAACCGTCCATCAGCTTGTAGCAGGTGTACGGAGTACCCTCGCCAAGCATTACGGTACCACGAATCAGGGATGTATTGTCTGCAGACTCTTTGATCTTGCCACGGATAAATTCAGGCGTATCTACTGTATAAATAGCGAACTCATCCTTGTTCTCGACCTTTGCCAGGGCAATCTCATCAGAGCCCTGAGCGATATCTGTACCGTATGTAAGGATACATTTTACATCCGGGTAATTCAGGAACAGTACGTCTGCCAGCTCCTGAGCCTTTGTAGCGCCGTCTGTGATGGTCTGCTCCGCCACGTAAACAACATCTGCCTTTGAGGTCAGGTTTGTTATCTCATGTAACCCGTCGCTTCTGCGGATCGCATCGTCGGAGTCTCTCTCTTCCAGAATAGCCACCTGGATGCTTCCGTCCTCTGCATCCGGGAAGGTCTCTTCAATCCACTCGGCCGCCATTTCAGCAACTACCTCACCTGAATCAAACTGGTCTACATTGATGCAGACATCATATGCTTCTCTCTGCTCCAGAACCGTACCGATATTGATCATGAACGCGCCGGCCTCTCTGGCTGCGATAGCAGCATCACACATAGCTGATGCATCTACAGCGAATGTAATGATGTAATCCATTCCCATGGTCACGAAGTTCTCAATATTCTGTGCCTGGGTCTCAACAGAACCATCTGCATCTGCGGATGAATACTCCATACCGTTTGCTGTAAAGTAAGCTTCCATGTCATCGGACATGCCTGCAAAGAATTCAGAAGACATCATGACCGGTGAAAAACCGACCTTCTTTCCTGTCATATCAGCTCCTTCCGCTTCCTCAGCAAAAGCAACGGAGCCTGTAGCCAACGTACCGGCCGCCATACAGCCTGTAAGCAATATTGCCATTAATTTCTTCATTTTCATTTTCCTACCTCCTGTAGATTTGATTTATTGACGTTATTATAACAACGGTTTCTGTCGCGACGAGGTGGAAAATTCTATCAAAAGGTGGTAATTTTCGCACTTCTCCCATTCTGTGTCACCACGACGCTATGACAGTCCTCTCTGATTTCTTCCCTTGATTTTGAAAAATAAACGATCCGGATTCCTTTATTTTCCAGCGCGGTCAGATAGCTCCGGAGAATTCCTCTCTCCTCCCGATTCATTCCGCTGTAGGGGCTCTCCAGAATCATCACCCGGGGCCGGTTCAGCTCAAAACGATAGATTGATAAAAGCTTTTTCTGTATCCGGTTCAGTTCCTCTATATGGGTGATATCCGAATCAAGCCCTATTCTTTTATAAAATCCCCCGGCAATATTTTCCCGTATTCTTTTTTTGATCACGCCAAAACGCTTTTTCCCCACCCGCAGCGGAATCGGCATGATCAGATTATCTGCAATGCTCAGATTTTTCAGCAGATACTCTGCGCTGTCCTTTGGAATAACCACCGTATTCTTTTTCTGGCTGAATCCGGTATCCGGAATATCTGCCCCGATATACTGTTTCCAGATTTCAGGATTATGCTTTTTCACGTAGGTCAGGTAATCCCAGATACATCCCTTCATCTCCCACTCATAATCAAACATCCCCAAAAAAGGGAGGGAAACCCCTTTGAGCTTCCTGTAATCCTGTTCTGCTATCATTTCATGGTGAAGCCGCTTTTGCACCCTTTCGGTCAGCCCGCTCCACTCCTTCAGATCTCTTCCCTGGGAAATGATCTGAATGCGGTTCGCTATCTCCGCGAACATGGCATAGCATTCCGATAGGATCACAAAAGTGATCCCTTCTGCATTGGCTCTTTGAATCAGCGCACACAGTTCCTCTGCCTCCTGTCCCTCGTATACGTCGCTGGTAGCGTCCAGCACGATCAGCCTGGCCCCATGCATCTTTGCCTTCAGGATGCTTAATTTCTGCCGTTCTTTTTTACTGAGCATCCAGAGAAATGCCCTGGCCGGAATATCCACCTGCTCCTTCTGCAAATATTCCTCCACCTTTTTTTCTGCCCTGCGAGGATCGTAGCGCCTGCCCGGAAACGGGAGATACCGCACTGCCTCCAGGTTTTCCGCGACGGTCAGAGTCTCTACCAGATCTTTCTCCGCAGTAATGGTGTAGATGCCATATTGATAAGCAGTATTTCGGGCAAAATTTTCCACCCTTTTCTCATCCACCAGGAATTCCCCCTGTTTCAGAGCACATTCCCCGGCCAAAAGGCTGATCAGAGTCCCCACTCCGCTGCCCTCCATCCCCTGAATATAAAAAATGTCCCCTGCGAAGACCCGCAGCTGATAATCCCGCAGCATGTCATCCTTCCTGTCGTCCTGCATTCCATGACGGATTCTCAATATCTCCCTCATACCGGGTTACCTCTCAAACTGATTCTCATATTTTACCCTGGAAAAGACGTCCACTACCGGCATGGTGATGACCGCATCCGTGCCTTCGCCCTCCATAGAACGATAATGGATCCCGTTTTCCTCTCCAAAAGTAATTTTCAGCCGCAGATTCACATTGCTCAGAGCGATTCCGTTGTGGCTTCCCTTTGTGTGCCCGGCGTCCAAAAGGCACTGTTTCATGCGCTCATTCAGACTGATCAGCTGCTCCTGGGACATCCCCACCCCATTATCCGATATCACGATGATCAGCTGCTTTTCTGTCCGCATCAGACGAATCTGTATCATTCCCTTTCTCTCAGATTTTTCCAGCCCGTGTATCATGGCATTCTCCACCAGCGGCTGCAGCGTCATCTTGGGAAGATACAGATCATTGAGCTCCTCCTGCTCCAGTTCTATCTCCATGTCAAAGCGGTCTTCAAACCGATACTTCTGAATATAATAATAATCCTTAATATGATTCAGTTCCTCCCGCACCCGTACCAGATTGTCATTGTTGCTGATGCAATAGCGGAAAAACCGGGAAAGGATCTCCGTCATGCGGGCGATCTCTTTCTGCCCGTCCATCAACGCCCTGCTTCGTATACTGTCCAGCGTATTATACAGAAAATGCGGATTGATCTGATTCTGCAGAACGGACAGCTCCACCCGCTTCTGGATCAGACGCAGCTCCTGAGCGTCCTCCTCATTCCAGACCACCTTCCTTTCCCGGCTGCGTCTCCTGCTCTCCGCGACCAGGTAATTCATCACTCTGGCCTGCTTTGCAGAAAGCCAGATGGATACAGCCAGCAGCGCCAGGGTCAGCAGCAAAAAAACAGCCGGCACCGGAAGCGGCGCCCGAAGCAGACCTGTGACTACTGTCAAAACTATTCCCACGGTGGCCATTCCCACTAAAATAATTATTTTTTCCATGATCATCCCCTGGTTCAACTATAAATCCTGCGGTACTCCGTCGGTTTGATTCCGGTCACCTTTTTAAACAGCTTCGAATAATATTTCTCATCCAGATAGCCCACCATGGCTGCAATCTCTTTGATCGTCAGATTCGTCTCTGCCAAAAGCTTTTCCGATTCTTCCAGCCTGACCTGGGTCAGAAATTCATTGAATCCGATACCCATTTCATCCTTGAACAGCCTGCTCAGATAATTGCCGGAGACGTTGCAGTCCGAGGCCACATCCTCCAGGGAGATCTGCTTTCCATAATTCTCCCTGATATACCGGACTGCCATGGTAATCGGCTTTCCCATTTTCTCCTTCAGCTTTTTCTGCTCCTCATCCAGATATTTTTCCAGCGTCAGGTATACGTTTTTCATTACCTGGGGGAAATTTTTTCCGTTCAGATATGCATAGTAAAAGTTCTCCATGAAGCGCAGCCGCTCCTCTCCCTCCTCAAAGCAGACTGCCAATCCATGCTGAAGGCTGAAAAATGCATTTAAAATATCGTCGGGGTATGAGTTACTCAGCTCACCGGCCCGCCGATAGAGCCTGTCGAATACATCACTTAATTCCTCCCGGCGCAGGTACTTGATACAGTCTCTTATCGTTTCCTGCTCATCATCCGTGAACAGCCGGTTTCTGGAAAACCTGGGGAGCCCCTCGATCTGATGATAGTCCAAAATGCCATTGCGGGTCAGAACCAGCCGCCCCCATTCCGCCGCATGAGCCTCCACAAATCCTTCATACAGATCCGAAATAGAATATTTCACCGAGCTTACTCCAATATTCAGGCGGAATTCTCCATACAGCTCGCTCAGGTCCCGAATATTGTAATACAAAACGGAAATCGCCTGCCGCACTGCTTTTTTATCCTCCTCCCGGAAATTCACCACCATTACAATTCCCATGTAGGTGGTATGATAATACACCAGTCCCAGATTTTGAAAGCTCTCCCGGATGAAAGCAGCTACCTTCGTATTGCTCAGAGAATCCTCCTGTCCCAGCACCGCACTCAGATCCGAAAACATGCTGAGAACCTGATAGCATCCGGGGGTAAAGTCTGTATGGAACCTTTTGTTGCATGCCTCCTCTGATGCCAGAAACACCCTTCTGTCCGGATTTTGCCGAATGATAAAGAGATTCCAGAACACTTCCATCTCCTGACGGCTCTTTGCCTCCCGGATAGAGCACATCTCATCCTCCTGCTGCTTCTGGATCCGGAGCTGGTCTACACGCCGGCAGACCCGGACCAGGGTCTCATTCAACTGCCTTTCATCGATCGGCTTCAGCAGATAATCCATTACATTCAGTGAAACGGCGCTTCTGGCATATTCAAAATGACGGTATCCGCTGATGAGCACAAACAGCGGATCCGGATTTACCTCCCGCACCCTCCGGATCAGTTCAATGCCGTCGTACACCGGCATTTTTATATCTGAAAAAACAAAATCGGGATTATTTTTTATAATGCTTTCATATGCCTGTTTCCCATTACGGCACTCATCCACGATTTCTATATCGAGCTCCTTCCAGTGTCCCAGCTGCTTTATCAGTTCGATAATCTTCGGTTCATCATCTGCTATGATCAGCCTGTAACTCATACTTATACCTTTTCTTAACCTTTCTGGTCCTTTCCCCGTTTCCTTCATTTATCTTTTTATCAGAATATAGCTTTCCAGGCCCTCCCTGGGGGCTTTATACGGTACTGCTCCAGGGTGGGCCGCACTCTGCATGATAACAGAGAGCATCCGCTTTCCGCAGGAACGCAGCTCTTCCAACGTGAGGAGGCAGAATACTTCTCCCTGTTCCGCGCTCACTGTCATGCGGCTGTTCACGTCGCCGGATCCAGTGCCGCCCTTCACTGTATGACGGGTTCCATTTCCAAACAAAGCGAGCCGCCCTACGGACTTTGGGATCGGAAGTCCCCCGTCATTCTTCAGCAGCACCATGCCCTCGGCAGCAATTCTGCGGGCGCGCTGCATATTCCGTTCCTCCCGCAAGCTGAGCTTTGGGTCCTTCGAAGCAAAAATTCTGGCCATCCTCTACCTCCCTTTCATAGCACAAGAGGGAACGATCCCCTCCTTCCAGAATCGTCCCGGCTCTGTTATTTGTTATATTATTGTTTGATGTGCTCTTTGTCTGTACCTACAGCCTCCGGCGAAGGAAATCAAAAATCAGATTCAGATTTTCTTCTGCACCGAACATCGGATCATCGTGTTCCGCGCCCTCCAGGGCGGCAAATTCCACCTTATCTTCTCCAATCCTCTCTTTTATTTCCCTGACAAATTCCAGTGACTGCTGCTGCGGTACCAGCCGGTCCACGGTTCCATGCTGTACCAGGATCGGACTCATTTTTTCACTGATATAAGACGCGGGATCAGCCGCCGCACAAAGCTCTTTGGAAGCCTCCGGCACTGCAATTCCCAGATATTTTGATTCCGGAGACAGCGGTTCGTCATGATCCGCAAAGCTGATTCCATTGGCTCTTGCCTGGTCATCCATGGTCTTAAAATTCATCGGCCCAAACTGGTCCACCGCCGCCGCAACAAAAGGCGTCTCTCTGTATTCGTCCTCCGGCTTTTCTCCGGGAAATGCCCCGTTCGGAATATTCATGGCCAGCATAGCGGCCAGGTTTCCTCCCGCTGAGCCGCCGATAGAGACCATACGCTCCGGATCCAGACCATATTCCTTTGCATGCGCCTTCAGGAAACGGACCGCCTCTCTGCAGTCCAGCACCGCTGCCGGGAAAATTGCTTCACCGCTGAGACGGTACTCCACTGCCGCCACTGCAAAGCCTCGTCTGACTCCCTCCAGATACGCCTCCAGATGAAAGTCCCGTTTATCTCCAAATGCGAATCCGCCTCCGTGGGTGTAGACCAGCACCGGGAACGGCCCCTGTCCCTCCTCGGGCAGGAACAGATCAAGACGCTGATTTTTGCTCTCTTCTCCATAAGGAATATCCAGATAACTTCTATTGATCCAGCTGATATCCGCCATCACAGGCTCATGCCCCTGCCCTGGGGCCGCTTCTACTCCCGGCTGACCTGTCACCTGCCCTGCGGCCGCTTCTGTCTCCGGCTGGCCTGCTGTCTGTCCTGGGGCCGCTTCTGCCTCCCCGCAGATTTCATCGATCCACCGGCATACGTCTCCCGGATAATCCGCCTCGCTGTGCGGCCTGTCCCAAACAAGCTCATAATCCACCGGTTTGCCTGCCGCCGCCAGCTTCAGGGCAAGTATCATGCTTGCCGTAAACGCAGTATCTGCATCACTGGCCCCCACTCTGATGCGGTAATAGGCGGCCGTATCACTTTTCTCCTCCGTTCCGATATAATTCAGCGGATTGATCAGATAGATTCTTCGATCCTGCTCCGGGTCCAGCTCCGCCGCCGCATAAGAATCATAATACCTCTTATATTCCTCCGGGAACTCATCCTTCAGCTCTGCGATCGCCGCAGTGATTCCCCGGTTAAAATGCATATAATGATTTTTCTTTGAGCCGAACACCCGGTTTTCTCCGCTGTCCATTCCCAGCGTATCAAAGGAGGTACAAGGCTTCATCCTTCTTCTGTGCTGCAGCACATACGTATCCAGGTCCGTTATCACAGCCTCTCTTCCATTCCAGCTCAGCCAGCCCTTCTTCTCATTGCCCTTCACCAGTACCATCGGAGGCTCCTGACCCTCGTACGGCACTCCCTTGGGCGGACGGGATACCAGATCTCCCAGAGAAGGCGGTTCCGCGCCTGCCTCTTCTCCTGCTCCCTTATTCTCCGTCTTTTGAAGCGCGACTCCCGGACCTGCATGACCCTGCATCAGATCTGAGCCCTCTTCCTTGTCTTCTTTGCCTCCCATAGGAGCCATCGTCAAATACTCATAATTTCCATTCAGGTAATCTTCCACCGAATAGGGTACCTCCAGCTCTCCGCTTTGCAGCTTCTGCAGAAATACCGTGGCCGATTCACTGATTTTATTCATCAAATAATCGTAGGCGCTTCCGCTCCTGCCGTCTTCCTTCAGCAAAAGCGGCTGATGCTCCAGCGGGCTTTCCAGTCCAAGGCTGTTAAAATATTGAATATACTGTTCCTTCAGCTTCGCAGACAAAGCCTCCTGGAATGGTGTCATGACCCCAGCCGGTCCCGCAGGAGAATTCTCATTTTCCTTATCTGCCGAAAACATCCACTCGTATGCCTGATCCGAATGCTCCAGATCTACGATGGGACAATACATCTGAGCGGCATAAATGTCATCCCGCTCCTCCATAAACGCTCCGTTTTCCTTCAGATATGCATCAAAATTCGCATTGTTTCCGGTGACAGCCAGTAAAGAAGACATGGCGCCGCCGGCACTCCATCCCACAGAAATAATATGATCCAGATTTCCCGGAATTGCCTTCGCATTGTGTCTCAGAAAGCGGATCGCCGTCTTGAGATCCACCAGATTGGCAGGAGCTTTTCCGCACAGCTCCCCGTTTTCATCCCTTGATTCACTTCCGCGGTTGCCGCAGGCTACATAGACAAAGCCATGCTCCAGATACTGTTCTGCCGAGCATCTCGGTCCGCCCAGCCACACATGAGGCATCTGCATGTATCCTGCTGAATTGTTTCCGAAAACAACCGGTACTGTTTCAGCCGTATATCCGTTCATACTGCCTTCCCGGTCGATTTCCCCCTTCGCCTTCATATAAGGCTCCGGTACGAAAATGCTCAGGCGCTGGAACTTCGGCGTCGTTGCCCTCTCAGTATACAGAATATCCTCCAGGCACCAGCACCTGTATGTCTCGTCAAAAAACCAGCTGTCCTTACAGTCAGACAATTCCATTGTTTTATTCGTAATTGATATGTTCTCGTTCATTTCTTCCTCCACGATCTCTTTTAACACCAGTTCCATTGCATCTAAAATTTCCAGTATCTCCCGGCGGCCTATATTATCATAATGTATCCCGGCCTTTACCGTTACCGGATTGTGATATATCTCCTTCAGAGCTTCCGCCCACCGGCGGCAGATACAGCCTTCCTTGTGCCCCGGAAAGACGATTTCATGTGTCTCCATCCCCGGGCCTGCCACGGCCACCGCACCGATGTGGCTCCTGTCGCCGCCTTCGATCAATACATCCAGCCCCGCTCCTGTGTCAAACATATGAATGCGGATCTCCCGGCCAAGCACTGTCCGCCGTTTCTCCAGACAAATTCCCTGCTTCATGTTCCTCTTTCCATGCCTTTCCTGCGCTGTTCCATCATATGTCCTTCTGTCATATGCATTCCCTGTGCCGTTCCATCATATGTCCTTCTGTCATATGCATTCCCTGTGCCGTTTCATCATATGCCCTCCCATTCGTAGGTTTCTTCATTCAAACCGAACTGCCGCAGGATCCTCTGTACCGCATGTGCAGTACATTCTTCTACAGACTGCGGGCGATGGTAATACGTCAGCATAGGCGGCATAATTACAACACCCATGCGGCTCAGCTCATACATATTTCTGAGGTGGATCGTATTGAGAGGAGACTCTCTGGCCACCAGCACCAGTTTTCTGTTTTCTTTCAAAGTAACATCAGCGGCCCGGAGCAAAAGATTGTCGCTGTATCCTGAGACAATTCCTGCCACGGTCTTCATAGAACACGGAACAATGACCATGCCCTCCATCTCAAAGCTTCCGGAAGCCGGTCTGGCCCCTATATTTTCATTTTCATAGCAGATATCTGCCAGCTCCCTTATCTGCTCCAAAGAGATATCTGTCTCCTGGCGCAAGGTCAGCTCGGCTCCCCTGGTCATAATCAAATGACTTTCCACCGTATCATTTTTCTGAAGCTGCCGAAGCAGCTCCACCGTAAGAGGCGCACCGGAGGCGCCGCTCATTCCGACTAACAGACGCTTTTTCAACTTATCACCTCACCAAATGTTTCTGTCATCAAATATTTGCCTGCATCTCACATTTGCGGCAGGCGGCTCTGCCTTCGCTCAATGTTTCTAGCTCAGCCATTTTTTGGGGTCTACTTCCATGAAAGCAGCTCTGCGGAACCGGTCTTTCAGATGAAACGGCACTGTGCAGTCAAAAATTGTCTTGCAGCTGATTCCATTATCTGAAATAGAGGGCGCGTAAAGTGTACTGGAGCTGGGATCCAGAGGATGGCATCTGACCCCCGGGATCGTCACGATATCCCGATCTCCCTGAAATCTGGTGTTCATGGCCCACAGAACATCTCTCGTATCAAAAATGTCCACATCCTCATCCACCAGTATTACGTGCTTCAGCTCCGGAAATGCCGAAAACGCCAGCAATGCTGCCTGCCGCTGTTTGCCCTCGTCCGTGTGAACGGTCTTCCGGCACTGAAGGACCGCCATATATTTGCCTCCACCGGAGGCATGAGCGTAGACGTTAGTCACCTTCCCCGGCAATGCCTTTTCAATCATATTGTAAATGCTTGCCTCCGTAGGAATTCCCGCCAGATTCACATGCTCCTCCGACGGACCTATTACCGTCTGCATGATAGGATTCTTGCGGGTAGTCACCGCCTTTACTTTAATCAGCCAGCACTCGGAGGACGCGCGTCCGTTGTAGCCCGGAAATTCCGGCATTGCATAGCCTGTATGCGAATTCTGGTCCTCCACCACCTTCACGCCCGGAACAATCTCGCCCTCAATGACATACTCTGCATTTGCGATCGCATTTTCGTTGATAGAAACACATCTGTGCAGCTTCACCGGCTGCTGGCGGATGGCCCCGGCAATCGACAGTTCATCGTAGCCAAGAGGCGTTGTGGGCGGTTCAAAGCAGGATCCTATTTCTATTGCCGGATCGACTCCGATCGATATGGATATCGGGAGCGGCTGATTCAGCTCCGTCGCCCGCTCTGCCATTGCACCAATGTGCCGGCTTCCGGGCTGAAGGAAAATGGACAATTCATCCCTGGACTGGATGCACATTCTATGAATCGTCACATCCGAAAGCCCCGTATCCGGGTGGGTGGCATAGCACATTCCCATTGTAATATACGGACCGGCATCCAACGGCGTATTAGTGGGAGCCGGGATCAGCCTGAACAGGTCAAAATCCGGATCCTCTGCCCGGTAGATCATCTCCTGACATGGCGCAGCCTCCTCCGTCACCACCGGAGCCAGCGGTTTTTTTGCACATTCACACAGCAGCTTCCCCAGGTTTTCCTTTTCACATCCCAGCAGAAGACCAACCCTTTCCCGGCTGGCAAGAAGTCCGATCACTACGCTGGCCCCGGGATGCCCCTTTACATTGTGAAAGATCATTGCAGGACCGTTTACCTTTGTGGGGCGCATCACAGTGCCGCCGGCTCCGACGTACCGGTACACACCTGACAGCTCTGCCTCAGGATCCACCTCCACCTTCGTCTCGATCAGCTGCCCCGGAGTCTCCCGCAGAACATCAAGTGCTGTACGCAGGTCTAAAATATCGGTTCTATTATTCATAATGCCTCCTGTAAAGCTATGTTTTCTGATTCGTTTCTTTTCTATTTTATTACATTTAAAATGTCGCTGACCCGCTTCAGAGGATAATCTGTCCATTCGTAGTCTGAAGCCGCTCCGAGCCCTGCACTCAAAAAGCCTCCATTGTGCGCGGCCTGTATCCCCGCTTCCGCATCCTCTACCACCAGACATTCTCCTGGCTGCAGCCCCAGCATATCGGCTGCCTTCAGGAAAACCTCGGGATTCGGTTTGGAAAAAGTAATATTGGTCCCATCGCTGACTGCGTGAAAAAATCCTTCCAGGCCAATCTGTCTCAATATCATTTTCGTATTCTTGCTGGAGGATCCGACAGCCACTTTCAGCTCGCGCTCCTTTAATGCCTCCAGAGTAGCCTTCACATCCTGCGGCAGATCCTCCGGCGTCATTTTCTTAAGAAGATCACGGTATATTTCATTTTTCTGCCTGGCCAGCTTTTCCTTTTCCCCGGCAGAATACGACCTTTCGGAGCGTTCCAGAATAATATCCAGACTATCCATTCTGCTGACTCCTCTCAGCCGGTTATTGATTTTTTCGTCGAAGTAGATTCCCTGTGCATCTGCAATGGCCTTCCACGCCTGATAATGATACGTATCCGTAAAGCAGATCACTCCGTCCAGGTCAAAAATCACGGCTTTCAGCTTATATTTATTCGTATTACCGTCCATCTTTTCCTCCCTTAGCAGTGTGTATCCGGCAATCCGCAGAACGGATCTGTGGGACTTATCCCCCGAAATGTACTGTTCCCAATCAGCTTTTCAATGGCCCCGCAAACCGTCGCCCGGGTAGCCGAGTATGCATTCACGTATGTTCTGACTCTTGGAACATCCTGCAGATGGTATGGATTGGCAAAGGAAATAAAAACCGTCTTTTCCTCATTCACAAACCGGGGAATTTCCATTGCGTGCTTCGGGCACCAGCTGATGCGCACCGTCGTATTGTTGCTGGCGGTCTGATAATTTGCCAGGATCAGAGTCAGCCTGTCTTCGGGCAATCCGGCGCTCCCATGCAGATCATCTGCAAAGGGATCATACCGCTCCACCTGGAATCCATTTTTCTCCAGAATCTCCTGCGCGGTATCACCGATGCTTCCGTCGAACATGCGATCCTCGCCCAGCACCGTCAGCCTGATCTTCGGGTAATCCAATGACCGTACCGGTACTGCCTGCTGTATGTCCTTAACCAGTGTAATTGCCTGGTCCGCACATTCTTCTGCCCAGCGTCCGCACTGCCCAAAGGAAATCTCATCAAGCTCATGGGGCTTGCGGCTTTCATCCGTCACCCTGGCCTTCAGGGCAAGAATTCTGGTGACCGCCTCATCCAGCCGCTCCCCTGTCAGAATTCCGTTCTGCAGACCTTCCTTTACATATCGAATATCTTCATAAACATCAGTAGAAAAACAGATCATGTCACATCCGGCCTGGATGCTGGCAGGAATTGCCTCTCTTCTGGCCATTGCCATCGTATAGCCGCCCATGATCGTTGCATCCGTAATGATAACCCCCTGGAAACCGAACCTTTCCCGGAGCACTCCGGTCAGCATTTCTCTGCTGAGAGAAGCCGGAAGCTCATCCTTTTCAGAGGCCTCTGGATTTACCCATCGAATCACATTCGGCTGAACAATATGTCCTACCATAATGCTGAGCAGCCCTTCCTTTATCAGGCTTTCATATATCTTCCCATAAGAGGAAAACCATTCCTCCGCGCTGAGGTCATTATAAGTGGGATGCAGGTGCTGGTCCCTGTAGTCCACTCCGTCTCCCGGAAAATGCTTACAGGACGCCGCCAGTCCATGCTTCTGGAGCTCCCTTACAAATACGGACGCATGCTTTAAAACAGTATCCGGATCATTTCCGAAGGTCCTTACATTTGTAATAGGATTCCTGAAATTGTAATCAATATCCACTACCGGCGAAAAGGTCCAGTTTACTCCTGCTTCTCTTCCCTGACGGGCGCAAACTCTGGCAAAATTTCTGGTACACTCCATATCATCTGCCGCCGCCACCTGCATCTGGGAACCAAAATAAGTTCCATCCGTGAGAACGCCGGCGCCGCCTTCCTCCAGATTAGCCGCCTTCAGCAGCGGTATCCTGGCACACTTCTCCATTTCCCGGTACTTTTTCTGAATATTCTCCAGTGTATCCGGGCGAAACAAGATGCCGCCGATGCCATACTTCTGTATCAGCTCCCGACGGCTCTGCTGTTCATACACATCTCCCAAAATGCAAAATAACTGCCCGATTTTTTCCTCCTCTGTCATATCATCCAGTGTCTGTTTTACCCAGACACACTGCTCTTCCCGCAGAAAATAAGGTGCTTTCTGCAAATCCATACCCTCTTCCTCCTCTGTTTTTGTCTATATTTCCCCGATTTTTCTCTAATATAAATTATATTCTGTACAGGATTGACAAACAATTCGATTTTTCTTATCATTAAGTCATAAATGGAATTAATACAGGAGAAAGATATGGATATCAATTATTTTAAAGAGTTTTCTGTGCTGGCAGAGACGAGAAATTACTGGGAGGCCGCCGAGCGTCTTTTTATCAATCAGTCCACGCTCTCCAAGCATATCAAGTCTATGGAAAAGGAGCTGGGAATCCCTCTGTTTTCCCGGACTACCCGCAGAGTAGAGCTGACCGAATCAGGGAAGGCTCTTCTGCCCTATGCCCAGTCCATCATGCAGATGCAGTTTGAATACTCTTCTATGCTTCTGCAGAAAAAGAACAGCGATAAAAGCCTGCTGACCATCGGAAGTATCCCGGTAATGTCACAGTACAATATCACGCAGCTCCTGCTGGAATTTCAGCAGAAATACCCGGAATTCAGTTTTAAGGTCACGGAAGATGATGCAAAGAATCTGAAAAAACTGCTGACCACAAAAAAATGCGAGCTGATTTTTTTGCGCGAACCGGGACGCCTCATTTCAAGTGCGTCAGAGACAGCCGACGATATGATCCACATTCCGTATATCACCGACTACCTCGTAGCCGTGCTCCCCGCCGGCCATCCCCTGTCCGGAAGCTCCGAGCTTACGCTGCGTGCCCTTCAGAATGAAAAATTCTGTTTTCTGAAGGAAAGCTCCATGATTTATGATATTTGCCGGCTGGCATGCCAGGAAGCCGGATTCATTCCGAATATCGTCTTTGACAGCCATCGGCTGGACAGTATTTTCGATATGGTTATATACGGAAAATGCGCGGCGCTGCTTATGAACCAGCACGCAAAGAAAGCATTGGATGCCGCCGAAAATGCTCCCTTTACCGCCGTCAAAATAATACCGGCCATTTCAACACAGATATCGCTCTGCTATCTGAAGGATGCCGTTCTTTCAAAAGCTGCCGCACATTTTGTCGAATATTTTAAAGACGCTGCCCGGAGGCAGCAAGAAAAGCTTCAATGATATTTGTCGCCCGACAAATTTCCAGAAAAGGAATTGCATTACCGCATCCGCCTTACCGTACCCGTTCTGCGGTCTCTGCTCCTATCGCATTTTTTATGCGTATCGTAAAGCACACCAGGCCGTTCTCCACACCGGCAGACACACCGCAGGTATCGTCATAATACATCCGTATCCTCTCCTGGATGTTGCAGATGCCATACCCCTTCCCCGGCTCCTTCAGAATTTTTTCCAACTGCTCTGCCTCCAGCTCCGGCCCGTTATTGTATACCCGGAATACAAGATACGATTCCTCCGGCGCATATACGATCCGGATCAATCCCCGCTCTCCCTCCTCGCAGTAATCTATCCCATGGCAGATTGCGTTTTCCACGATGGGCTGAAGCAGGAAATTCGGCATTTCATATCCCAGCCCCTCCCGGGAGATCTGATACTCCACGTCAAAGCTGTCCTCATGCATCCTGCTTTGCAGCTCCAGATAGGATTTTATATTTTCCAGCTCCTTTTCCACCACCGTGATCTGTTTTCCCTCGTTCAGGGAGGTACGGTAAAATTTGGCGAGATGCCCGGTAATATCGGCAATCTCGTCCTGGTCAGAACGGATCGCCTTCCATTTGATGCTGGAAAGGCAGTTATACAGGAAATGCGGATTGATCATCGCCTGCAGGGCCTTCAGCTCCGTAGCCCGTTTTTCCAGACCCATTTGATACATTTGATTCATCATTTCATTTATTTTATTGCACATGACTGCAAAACTATCCGCCACGACTCCGATCTCGTCCGTGTAGCCGGTCTCCACAGCCACATCAAAATCCCCTGTGCCTACCTTCTCCGCACACTGCTTGAGCTTTAAAATCCTGGAACTCAAAAATCTGGATATAAGGCTGATCAGCACCGTAATCAGCATCAGGCAGAGCCCCACCATCAGAAGCGTATTGCGGAAGATCCGGTTCATATCCCCGGCAATCTCCGCTTTGTCAATGTAATAAAACATCTGCCATCCGTTGCTAAAAGCGCTGCCCACAGCGAGAATATACTGATCCGTCTCGTACAGTCCCGGCTTGGTTCCCGTATGAATACTGCCGATAATTTTCTCTTCCAGGCGCTCATCCGCAATGCCCCGGTGGCCGATCATCCTTCCCTCTCCGTCCAGCAGCGCAACGCCGTTCTCCAGAAACTGGGATTTGTAAAGGGATTCCACAAAACGTTCCGGGTACACCTCCAGCTTCATAATTCCAATTGGTTCCGAGGAGGTATCCGCATCCAGCAGCGTTCTCGTCGCGTAAAGCCTCTCTCCGTCAAAGCTCCAGAGTGTCCCAAATTCCGTCTGATGATATGCGAACCACTTTTCCTCCTCACATGCATCCTCCGTTTTCAAAAAGCTTCCGATGTCCCGGTCGATATGCGGCGAAAAAATCTCAAGTCCCTTCATGTTGCGGTCACTGGCGATAAAATACCAGAAAACCGGCTCCACCGAACGGTTCAGCTCCTGGGCCAGCGCCAGAGTATTCTTCTTTCCTGCCTCCAGCCGTTCCCGGAATTCTTTGTTGTAAGAAAGATATTTGAGATTATCGTCCTCCCGGTCAATGCTTGTCTGAAGCGTATACGAAATAATCGAAACATTGCCGCTGACGGCGTCCCTCGTCTGTTCGATCAGATTGTGGATCGCATTCCGGTAAGAGTATCCCCCGAGAACGGTCAGCGGAATCAGCACCAGAATCAGATAGCTGATAACCAGCTTCTTTCTGATGCTTGCCTTTCCATAATACCAGTCAACTATTTTTTTCATACGGCCCTGCCTTTCTATAGCCGGTCAAATCATTTTTACCGTCCTGCCTTTCTGCAGCCGGTCAAATCATTTTTACCGTCCTGTTTTTCTATCATACAGGCTGAACAATTTTCACATAGGTTACCGCTCCTTATACTGCTTCGGCGACTGACCAAAATAATTTTTAAACGCCCGGTTGAAGTACGACTGATTCTCATATCCGCAATTTTTTGCGATCTGGATGATTTTCAGATTTCCTTCCTCCAGAAGCATTCTGGCCTTTTCCATCCTGACCTCCGTAATATATTTGATCAGGGTCTGACCTGTCTCCTTTTTGAAAATGTAGCTGACATAGGCCGGAGCCAGATGAATCTGCTCTGCCACATAGCTCAGATTGATGTCATGCATGTATTCCTTTTCCACCAGCCGTTTGATCTTCTGGATATTTGCAGAGTCATCCGGCGATTTTTCCTGCAGGCCCTCCAGCATTTCATCTATATTCTGCAGAAAAAAATCAATGATATTTCTTGCGCCCTTCGCATAAAACAGCTCATCAGAGGAGTTCAGGATCCTTTCATAACGAATATCAGGATTCTTGTCGTACATGGTCTGGAAAACCGTATAAAAAACGTTCTGAACATAAATTTTGCTGACCTTCCCGCTTTTCACGATAGCGTCTGCCAGCTCCCTGGCAAACTTCCGTATCAGCTCCACATGGCCCGCCTCGATCGCAAGGATCAGCTGCCCGCGCATAGCCTCCACATCGCTGGAATAATGCTCCTGCACCAGTTCCCCCTCCGTCCAGATAATCTCATTTCCAAAGCTGAAAGCATCCCGCCCAATCTCATAGATCGTCTCAATCTCTTTTTCAAATTCCTCCATAGACGCAGAGCATTTTCCCACAATGATGGTCAGATCGATCTTCGTATACGAGGCCGCATCCCTGGACAGCTTTATCAGCTGCTCCTTCAAATAGCCCTTGGCCAGCAGCTTTCCTTCCCGGATCAGCAGGTATGCCTCATTTGGATACAGATTGATATACTCCGTCAGCTCTCCCAGATACATTTTTACAAGCTTCAAAAACAGCTCTTCCCATTTATCAAAAAAATTGTCGGTACACTCGATATGAACCAGCCGGCAGTCACGGTTCTGTCCAAACAGGTGGCCCCGGATCCTGTCATGCTCCGCCGCCGTCAGACGGGCGCCTGTCAATATCCTGTAAAAGGTATTCTGCATTCTCTGGAGATTTTGCTGCTCCAAAGCCTCTGTCTGCTCCTTTTCTCTTTGTATACTCTCAAGTAATTTTTCCATCACCTGGCAGAATTCTTCAATCTCAATCGGCTTCAGAAGATAATTGACTGCGTTGGCCTCCAGGGCCTTTTTCGCATAATCAAATTCCCCATAAGCGCTGAAAATGATGATCTTCACCGCAGGAAATCTGCGGTTTACCTCCCGGGCAAGCTCCAGCCCGTCCATGACCGGCATTTTGACATCCGTGAAAAGAATATCCACTTCATTATGCTCTATATATTCCATCGCCCGGGCGCCGTTCTGCGCCTGGGCCACCGCCAGGGGATACTGATATTTTCTGATCAGATATTCTATCCCTTCCCTTTCTTCCCGTTCATCATCCACTAAAAGAATTCTCAGCATGCACTTCTCCCCCGTCAGTATTTTTATTCCTTCGTTTTATATAAAATCTGTCAATTTTATTCTAACACAGAATTCAATCATTGTGCAATATGTCTAACAGCAAAAAGCAGCGGTATTGCCGGAGCCCAACTCCGCGCAATACCGCTGTTTGAGAGAGAATTTGTTATGAATATCTATATTTTAATACAATACCCCTCATTCAATGACGATTTCCGTTCCCCCTTCCGTATTCGCCTCGGCCGCTCCATCCTCCGTCAGACCGGGCGTTAATTCTCTGTCTTCATTCTCAGAGAATTGCACCAATATCATGGCCGCATTGCCATCCTCGTCCAGGGTAACGCTGACCAGATCCTTTTCCTGAATATCCGCCAGGGCAATTCGCTCTAGCTCAGAAAGCTCATCTGAATGCTCCGAATATTCTTCCATCAAAAGCTTTCCGTCCTCCGTATCCGGTACGTGATAAATCACCGTATCTTGTGTGATCTTCACATTTTTCTCCTCACGGATAAATTCGGGCAATTCGCTTTCTGCCTGAGCATCACCTTCTCCGGCTTCAGTATCATCCACACCCTCCACTGCACTTTTTTCAGTATCGTCTCCCATGCCTTCATCCTTCTGTACCTCCTTCGGTCCAATGATCATGCTGTCTTTTTCAACAGTCTTCACTTCTCCCGTAAATCTTTCTGTCTCTTTTTCGGCCTCTGACTTCGATGCGGAAGACGGCTGTTCTGTCTGCTCCGCTGCCTCTGTATTTTCTGCGGCAAATGCACCTACAGGCGTCAGCGCCAATGTCAACCCCAATACCACTGCTGCAAATTTTCTTTTCATTCTTATCAAGTCCTTTCTTCTGTGTTATCTCGTCGACAAGGATACTTTAAATGAAAAGTGTGTCTATCCTATGGAAGCTTTATGTTTTAATTGTTTAGGATTTCTTTTGATTTTCTGTAGATAATAAAGAATTTATTAATTCCCGGGAAGCCGGCTCCATATCGGAGCGGCCCGACAATGACCGGCACGGCAGAAATGCGGCAAAATAAAAAAAGACATTAAAACAGGGCTATCTGACTTTCTCGTCATCAGATAGCCCTTTCAATGAATAATCTGTAGTTTCACTATATAACCTCCGTTTCTTCTGATTTAAACATTAGCTATGGGTCTCTTCCTTTCATTGGCATCTCCTCCTTCAGGTTCTTGAATTAAATCTGTGTCAGAGATTTTAAATTAACTATGCCATTGGACCGTCCTCCTAATATTTTGTCTTTTTGTTTGTTGTTAAGCTTATTATAATTGCTATTCTCTGTTTTGTCAACTGTTTTTTTAATATTTTTATTTTTATTTTTTATTGTATGAATATTATTAAAAAATCAGGCAATTATCTCTTTTTACTTTTCTTTTGAAAGCTCCATACAAATCCCCCGCGTTTCTTTACACGCTTTCAAGGACATGGTATTATGAGCGCAGAGTTTATGATCTTAATGAAATGAGGGAACGATTTATGAAACAGAACATTCTGACACTGCAGCGCAGATTTCTCCTGCTGCTGCCGATTCTGCTCCTCTGCCTTTTCTTTGCTCCAACGCACAAAAGCAGAGCCGCCTCAAAGCCGGTTCAGATCTCAAGCTGCAAGCTGAGCTCCGCTTCGAAGGTCAAGGTCACAGCCAAGCTCTCCAAAACCTCGGCTGTCCCCGGTAGCAAATGTTATCTCTTTGCACTTCCCTTCGGAAAGACCAGTATTTCCTCCGGTACAAAACCGGTGAAGTCAGTGAAAAAAGCCAAAACCATGACCTTTACCCTGGCTCTCAACAAAGCAAAAGCCTCCAGCCAGCTATACTCTAACTTCGTGATTGCTGCAAAGGAAAACGGAAAATATGTCGCAGTCAGCGATACAAGATATCTCTCAAATCCGTGGAAATCTGCATCATACAATTACAAATTTCCAACGACAAACTCCAAAAAAGGGCTGCAGGTAAATGCAGACATGCTGGAGGATGCAGTTGAGCTTAATGTGCGTCATTCCGTCGTAAATTTTGTTTTCAACGAAATGTTCGCTGCCAAGTCTGAGCGCAACACAAAATCCTCCTATGCATACAAGTATCAGGGAAAGACCTACTGGTTCCGCAAATATGTCATTCAAAGCTATGACCGGCAATTGAAAGCTCTTAAGGAATCTGACGCCGTCGTAAGCGCCATTCTTCTTCTCGGCTGGCGGGATGACCTGACCAATCTGATCTACCCCTCGGGCCGTGAACAGGGCCATTTTTCATATGCCTGGAATACGTCGGATGTCTCTGCACGGCGACAGCTGCAGGCCGCTCTGTCCTTCCTCGCCGAGCGGTATGCTTCTTCCTCTGCCAAAAATGGAAGAGTCGTAAACTGGATCGTTGGCAATGAAGTCAACAACTACACGACGTATAATTATGCCGGACAGAAAACCCTGGAACAACACGCCCAGATTTACGCGAATGCGTTCCGAATGACCTACAATACCGTTACAAGCGTATACTCAAATGCGAGGGTTTACATTTCCCTGGATCATCTATGGAATACAAATACGGTTCCCGGCTCCTTCGCCTCCCGGAAAATGCTGGATGCCTTTGCAGCGGCCCTCGCCCGTCAGGGTAAGATTCAATGGAACCTCGCTTATCATCCCTACAGTTCACCGTTGACTGAGCCCAAGTTCTGGGAAAATAAAAATCAGCAGGTCACCCAGTCCCTGACAACTCCCGTCATCAACATGGCGAATATCGGCCTGCTGACCTCTTACATCCGCAGCACCTACGGCTCAAACACACGGATCATTCTGTCCGAGCAGGGCTTTACCTCCGTTCAGAATTACAGCAAAAACGTGGAAAAGGAGCAGTCCGCCGCAATTGTTTACAGCTACTACCTCACAGAGGCTGACGACATGATCGACTCCTTCATTATGAACCGTCATGTCGACCACCAGGTAGAGATCGCCCAGGGGCTTAACCTTGGTCTCTGGACCACCACCCAAAGTACGGACACAGAATGGGCCGACCAGAAAAAGGATTCCTGGAACGTGTTTAAATATATGGACACGAACCAGTCCCCCGGCGTTTCCGACGCTTACCTTCCGCTGATCGGCGCCCAGAGCTGGTCGCAGCTTGTTCCGGGCTACAGCTCGTCCCTGTACAGCAAGACCAACCTGGTCACTGTACCGGCGAGCCTCGTATCCTCCTACAAAAAAAGCGGCTCCATCGCCGCAAAATGGACTAAATACGGCGCTGCTTCCTCCCAGAAAAAGTCCGGCAAGGGACTGCGCGTGATCCACGACAGCCAGCGCAACACCAACAGCCTCTGGGGATTTTCCCAGAGCTTCAGCAAAAAGCTCTCCTTCGCCACAAACTCACGCTTCTGTACGACCCTTACCGTCTCCGGCACCACCGGCAGCCAAGTCGTCGTAAAGCTACGTTTTTACAGCGGCAAAAACATTCTCGAGAGCACCAGCCTCATCCCTGCAAATAAGAAGGTAATGCTGTCCGTCTCTTTGAAGGATTGGAAATACCGCAAAGCTGTCACAAAAATTCAGGTGCTTCTGGCCCCTGCCGGAGGAAGCTGGAAGAAAAATGCATACCTGGATATAGTGAATACAGTGCAAGCTCGCTGACAGCCTCAGGCGCTGACAGGCAAAACCGCCTTTTACTCAGAAATACGCGCTGACAGCCGCCAGTACACAAAAATGCCTCTGCTCTTTTCCCGGAGCAAAGGCATTTTTTATGTCTGTAACGCGCTTTAAATTTTAAAGCTTATTCCGGCTTTTCAGAATTTCTTCCACCAGCTCCACACACTCATACACCATTCCGTCGCAGTGCGGTTTCTTTTCCTGTCCCTTTTCTTTATTGATGCGGAGCAGGTCTCCACAGTTCAGGAAGCCCTCATGACGTTCCTTCAGCTTTCCGTAGTACTCTCCCACCGCCCCAGCATCGTCTACTCCGAACAGTCCCAGCACCATCAAGCCTCCGGTAATGGCCCCACAGACCGACGCCATTTTCATACCGCTGCCGAAGTTTACCGCCACCTTCATGGCCGCCTCCTCAGTGATCCCTGCATCCTTCGCAAAGGGGACGATGACTGACTGGGCGCAGTTGTAATGCACCTCCGTAATAGCCCGCAGCTCCTTCGCTCTATCCAAATATTTACTCATGACAGCTCCTCCTCTTTTGATTTATATATTCTGTATTTCTGTATATATCTTAACACAGAAAAGCCCTATCCGCCATATGGATCTAACGGATTAAAAAATGAAGCTATCTTACAAGACCTTCAGAGACAAACGCTGTACAATACGTTCAGCAAGGAGGGTTCATAAAATGAATTTACAGAATGAAAAATGCGTTATGATCATTGATGAAAATTTGCCGCTGGGAATTATTGCAAATACCGCTGCCATCATGGGAATCACACTGGGAAAGAATATGCCGGAGGTGGTGGGTGCAGACGTACACGACCAGACCGGCAATAAACATCTGGGAATTATCGAATTTCCGGTTCCCATCCTGAAGGGTGATGCAGCCGCCATCAAGGCTATCCGGGAGAAGCTCTATAACCCGGAATTTCAGGATCTGACCGTCGTCGATTTCTCCGACCTGGCACAGAGCTGCAAAACCTATGACGAGTTTCTCACCAAAATGGCCGCGGCACCGGAAGCGGAACTGCGGTATTTCGGCATCGCGGTCTGCGGGGCAAAGAAGAAAGTCAACAAGCTAACCGGGAGTATGCCGCTTTTGAGGTAAAGGCGGAGTTCCTCACAAAATAGCTCATTCAGGAGACCTCCGCCTGCCGCCTCAAGAAATCAAGAAAGCGCTCTACGCCTCCGCCGACCACCGTCACTCGCTCCGGCCGGTCTCCCGGCACCTCTGACACATCGAAAAAATCTCCGTTCTCTGTTCGATTTGTCTTCATAAAGCTGTCGCTTCCGAAAATTCCCGGCTCGATGCCGACGTACTCATCGCCCCAGAAAGCGCAGTCCTCCGCCCTGATTCCGAAATCATTTTCCAGCTTCTGCAGAATCGCATTCACGTTATCACTTTTGCTGGAAATCCCCACCTCAAGGTATTTCGCATCGCAGGTGGGTACGACGTCCACCTGAAATCTTCTTCCGGCTTCCTTCGCCAGCCCGATCATTTCCTGCAGTCCTCCGTCCAGGCCGCAGCCCCTCATGGTCTCCTTCAGCATATCCAGCTCATTTGCCTGCATGAACAGATTTGCGCCTCTGCTCTCCTTTACCATGAGGTCGATCTTGCAGTAATTCGGACGGCTAAACACGATGTCTGTCTCATAATCATACTGTTCCAGCAGTCTCTGATGAATCTCAAAGCAAATTCTGTGGATCTGCAAAAGCTTCTCTTTATCTGGAATCTCATCCTGGAAAATATAAGCTTTTCCGCCGTCATCGAAGGCGTAATTGTACGCTCCCCGGCCAAGTCCCAGATAAAGATTTGCCAGCTCCTCCTTCTCAAACAGCTCCTCCAGCTTTCCCTGCGCAATATTTTCTATCGTCGTACCGCTGACAATCACCAGCTTGATTCCCTGTCGAAGCAGCGGCTTCATCGCCTCTGCCGCATCCGTTACCGGCGCCCTTCGCGATAAGACTGCCGTTCCGTCCCAGTCAAAAAAAATCGCCTTATATTTCTTCAAAATATCTTCCTCCAAATTTTAAAATCGCATGATCATACTCTGGGAATGACGGCCTCACTTCCGCACTCTGACAGCGCGACCGCTTTCCCATATACCAAAAATGCGGCCGGTTTCCCGCTCTTCAGACGGAATTTCGCTGCCTCCTGAGTGATCTCTGCCTGAATCACGCTTTCCCTGTAGCGCACACAGAATTTATATCCTTCCCAGGCCCGGGGCAGATGAGGCTGGAAGCTCAGCCTTCCGCCGAAGCACCGCATACCCGCAAAGCCATTGACGATGGCCTGCCAGGTCCCCGCCATATTGGCCGCGTGAATACCCGCATAAAAATTATTATGGTAATCATCCAGATCCATCCGGGCAGACTGAGAAAAATACTCATAGGATTCGTCAAAATACTCTCCTGCTCCTGCCATCCTAGCTCCGATGTCACAGGCTACAATTCCGAAAATACACGTAGACAGCGAGGAATGGTGCAGCGTTACCTCCTGATAAAAATCATAGTTTCTCCGCAGCTCCTCCCCGGAAAAAAGATTGCTGTGCAGATACATGCCGAGAATTGCATCGGCCTGCTTTGACATCCGGTACCGCATAATAAACAGAGGATGATAATTTTCATACAGCCACGCACGTTTTTCCGGAGGGATCCTAGACTCATCCCAGGGCTTTCGCATCATAAAGCCGTCATCCATCGGATAGACCTGCCGGCTCTCGTCATACGGGAAATACATATTTTCCACAATTTTTTCCCAAAGCTCCGCCTCCTGCAATTCAAAATCCAGCTTTTTCTCCAGCCGTAGCAGAGTTTCCATATCATGCTGCTGCAAATAGCGGACTGTCCCCACTGCGTCCCGCAGATGTTCCCTCGCCATCAGGTTTGTATAAAAGTTATTATCCACCAGTACATTGTATTCATCCGGCCCCGTCACGCTGCAGATGCAGTATTTTCCGTCCCTGCACTGCGCAAAGCTCCCTACATCCGCCCATATCCTTGCCGTTTCAATGATAAGCTCCGCACCCTTTTCCTTAAAAAATTCCAGGTCTCCCGTCACCTGCAGGTACAGCGCCAGGGCATATTCGATGTCCGCATTGATGTGGTACTGCGCCGTTCCCAGCGGGTAATACGTGGAGGCCTCCTCCCCGTTGATGGTTCGCCAGGGAAACAGCGCGCCCTTCAGATGTCCCAGAACCTTTGCCCTCTCCCTGGCCTGAGGAAGCGTTGCATAGCGGTATTCCAATAGCTTTCTGGCCGTTTCCGGCTCCGTATAGATGAGGACGGGCATGACATACATTTCCGTATCCCAGAAATAATGGCCCTCGTATCCCTCTCCCGAAAGTCCCTTTGCCCCCATTCCCGTTTTTCCATCCCTGCCTGCTGCCTGATAGATGTGAAATAAATTGAATCGGATTCCCTGGGAAAGCGCTTCGTTTCCCTCTCCCTTAATCTCAATGTCTGCCGTCTCCCAAAAACGGTGCATCACCTTTTTTTGCTCCCGCTCAAGCCCCTCATAGCCCAGCGCCTCCGCTTCCAAAAGTGTTTCCCGCACAAAATTTTCCAAAAGCTCCGCCTTTTGGTCGAGGCTTGAAGAGTAGCAGATTATTTTTTCCAGAGTTACGGGGACATTCTTTTTTGCCTGAATATGCAGTGACAGCGATGCCTCCAAAGCACCCGCCCAGGTTTCCGGACTAAGGGCCTGGCCGCTTACCTCGGTACGCGGCTTATCCTCCGATATGCTCCGGCTATTCTCTCCAGCCACCGACGCATTCTTCCTGTTCTCCGGCGCATTCTCTCCATCCGCCGACATATTCTTCCTATTCTCCGGTGCGCAAATGTATACCCGGTGCGAGCTCCCACAGCCCACCGTCAGCCTGCTGGTCTGCGTCACGCCCTCATAATAAAGCATTTTCTCGTCTGCCTTCAGCGCGACCGGCTCCAGCTTCCTTCCGAAGGGGCCATAATCCACAATGGGATTTGTCTTTCTTGTGTGATTTTCCACATCTGCGAAAAGGCGGGAGGTAAAACAAAGCTCCCCGTCAAAATTCAGAGGCGTAACCTCATAGCTGATGGCCATAATGTTTTTCATCGCCATAGACACCAGCCGCTTGATGCGGATTTCCGCCCGTTTTCCCATGGGTGAGGTCCAGATCAGCCTTCGCTCCAATATTCCGTCCCGCATATACAGCGTCCGGGCGTACTCTGCCATCCGGCCTGTCCTCATATCAAAGACTTCCCCGTCCAGAAAAACATGTGTCTCCTTCAAATTCGGAAGATTCAGCAGAGACTGGGAAAGGAGCGGCGAACCGAAATTCGCCTCGCCGTACCGGATTTCTTCCCTCTCATAAAATCCATTCACAAAGTTGCCCTCGAGTCCCGTATCGACGTCAAAGGGATACGCCTCCTCAAAGGTCCCCCGGGTCCCGATATAGCCATTGGACAGGGCAAAGGTTGTCTCATTCCTGTAATTATTCTTCACGTCAAAGGACTGCTCCGTAACAGTCCAGGATTCCACCGGATAAATCGGCTTTCTGTTTGTCTGCACTCTGGCACCTCCTCAAATTCTTTCCGCGTACTGCTTTCCTGCTGCAGTTCTTCTATCCCTTCACCGCTCCCGCCGCAGATTCTCTATCCCTTCACTGCTTCTACTTCAGATCCTCTATCCCTTCACCGCTCCCGCCGTCAAGCTCTCCATCACCTGTCTCTGCAGAATGATAAAGAGTATGATCGTCGGAAGAACCGTCAGCACCACGGCTGCAAAAAGAGCAGAATAATTGTTGGCGAAGGTTCCCATATAATAATTCAGCGCAATCGGCACGGTTCTCGCCGAATTTCCGCTGGTCAGCATCAGGGCAAAATAAAATTCATTCCAGGTATTGATAAACTGTAGCAGTGCGATTGTCACAAGGCCCGGCTTCGCCAGCGGAAGGATGATGCGGAGAAAGGTCTGCAAAAAGGAAGCCCCGTCGATGTACGCGGATTCCTCCAACGCCATCGGTATTGTTTTGTAATAGCTCGTCATGACAAAAAAGGACATCGGAATTCCCATGGCCGAATAAACAATGATCAATCCAATCTTTGTATCAAAGATGCCGAGCTTCTGAAAGATCGCAAACAAAGGCTGGGAAATTGCCTGAGCCGGAAGCATCAGGGATGCCGAGATCAGCAGCACGATCACCACCTTCAGCTTGAAATCAAACCGGGAGATGATGTAGGCGCACATTGCCACCAGCGCCACCGTCACCAACACACTGCATCCCACGATAATTACACTGTTCAGAAAATATTTTGCGATCGGCGCGTATTTGAAGGCCGCCTTATAATTCTCCAGGTTGAAGGAGGACGGCCAGGAAAGGGCCGAGGAGTTTATCTCACTGTACGTTTTAAAGGAGCTCAAAAAGGCCCACAGGAGCGGCCCCACCGCAATACAAACGAAGAAAATCATGAAAACATATTTGCAGATATGCGCGAGATACACACTGAATTTTGACGTCTTCCTCATTGTCTCACCCTCCCTGTCTCTTTTTTCTCACTGAAAAGCCGCTGTATCAGAAGCACGAGTATCAGACCTATGACGATCTGTACGACGCCCACCGCATTTGCCTTGCCGAAATTATTTTCCAGCGTGGCGGCCTTATACAGATAGATGGGCAGGTTCAGTGTCGAGTGGCCCGGACCGCCCTTCGTCGTCATATAAATAATGTCAAACTGTGATACCATAGCCACGGAAGCCAGTGTCACACAGGTGCCGAAAATGTTTTTCATCAGGGGCAGCGTGATATACCGGTCCAGCTGCCACGGCTTTGCCCCGTCCACCGTCGCCGCCTCATAAATTTCTTTGTCTATGGCTCCCATCTCCGCCAGGAAAATGATTGTATTAAATCCCGAATAAAAAATCCAGGTACACGTAACCGTCCAGAATGCATACCTGGAATTGCCGAACAGGTTCGGAACCATCCCGTAATCCACGCCCAGGAAATCAAGGAAGGGCTGCACAATTCCGAAGGAAGGGTTCAGAAGAAGCGTAAACATAACGCCTGTCGCCGCAGTTGGAATAATATTCGGAATCATGTATGCCGTTCTGACGACCGACCATCCCCTCGGTTTTCTCCGAAGCACCAGAGCCATCAAAAGCCCCAGCAGCACATGAAACGTAGACTGCAAAACGACCCACACCAGCGTATTCCGTATGGAATAAAGGAAATCCTCGTCGTTGAAGATCGTAACAAAATTTTTTATTCCCCGGAACACCGGCCCCGACGTAAGGGAATAATCACACAGGGACGTATATACCACCGTCACAATGGGCGCAGCATATACAATTGCAAATAAAATCATACAGGGAATCGTAAAAAGAGCGATCCATATCCCCCGGTTTTTTGTTCTCATATGGCCACCTCCTGTAAAACGAGGTCACTGCAGATTCGCAGTGACCCCAGTCAAATTTAAACTAAATTGTGGTAATCCATGACACCTCACATGACAGACCGCAGAGCGTACTATTCATTCTTCGCTGCAGATTCCGACAGCTTCGCGCAGAACTCCTCCGGCGTAATATTTCCGTATGCCAGCTCAGGAAGCTCAGTAGAGAAGGTATCAATGGTATTCTGATACCAATATGCCTGATTCTGTCCGTATGTAAGCTCCGCCTTATCCTGAATCTCCAGAACCTCGGCCATCAGCGGGTCATTTTCGGTAAGCTCGGCAGGAATTTCCAGACCGTTTGATACCGGCTGAAGTCCCGTCATTTCCAGAGCTATGATCTGATTTTCCAAAGATGTTTCAAATTTCAGGAAAGTGACCGCCGCCTCAATCTTGTCCTCCTCCGTGGCGCCTACCATATCCCCCGGCGTCGGAACCATTTCCATACCGCTGCAAGGCATCAGCATCACACCGACCTTGTCCGCAAAGCCCTCCGGCGCTTTTTCCGTCTCAGAAAAATCCGGTATCATCCACGGACCGTTGGGGAACATCGCCACTTCGCCGTTGAAGAAATGCGTTGCCATCGGGTCATATTTTGCCCCTACTGCATCTGGCGTCGTATATTGCTGGAACATCTTCTGGATCGTCTCTGCGGCCGCAATCACCTCCGGCGTCTCAAAATCCGTCGGATACATAGAATTCATCCACTCATTTCCTGCGTCGCCGCTGGTGCCGATCAGCGCGCTCATCCAGAGATTGGTCAGCCATCCCGAATCCGCGCTGTCCATACCCACCGGCGTGATCCCGGCCTCCTTCAGCTTGTCGCAGACCTCAAAAAACTCATCCCAGCTTGCAAAGGCTACCTCCGGCGCCTCGATGCCCGCCTGCTCAAACAGCTCTTTATTGTAATAAATATAAGAGATTTCCTTCGATACCGGGACTCCGTAAATTTTACCCTCCACCGTGTTGAACTCCAGAGATGTCTCATCAAATTGTGCCTTCCACTCCGGGTCTGCATCAAAATACGGCGTCAGGTCTGCCACCTTGCCGGATTTCGCCGCCAGCTCCGTAATGTTGTTTCCGCCGTTGAATACTATATCCGGCAGATCGCCGCTGGAAATCAGCAGCTTGATCTTCTGGTTAAAAGCGTCCGTGGTGGGGATCTCTTCGAAGTTGAACTCTACGTTTTTTCCCTCTTCTGTTTTCTGAAATTCGTCAAACAGATAGGAATAATATTCCGCCGCATAATCTGTTCCCACATGATAGTTGATCACATCCAATACTACTTTTCCAGACTCCTCTGCCGCAGCATACATGGACAAACCTGCTGCGAGAAGCCCCGCTGCTCCTGCCGCCAGAAGCCCTCTTGCTATTTTTCTTTTCATATATCTTCCTCCCTTCGATTATGGACATTTGTTACTGTCTGATCCTACTGTAACATACTTCTGTCTCTGTTTTAATAAAATCCCTTGTCCAATTTCTGGGAGATTTAACTCTCAAAAAGGCCTTTCTGCATTCTAAAAACGGATCGGCCGCAGCCGCTTTAAAAATATTGTGCTTTTCTTTGAAAAATCCGCCATTTCCGGGAAACGCATTGCTGCCTTCCCGGAAATATGATTAAATAATTTATAACAGTTCTTAATTATAAGGAGGCCCTATGCGATTCGAAAGAAAATGGAACATACAAAGACCCTCTCTGCGTTCCTTCATCACCATCACAATTTCTCTGATCGTGGCCGTTGTCCTGCTGTGCTCCACCTGCTTTTTTTACCTCAGAACCTCCAGGATACTAAGGGATAATTCCCGGGAATCCATCACCAACCAGCTCAATCAGGTCAACAGCCTGATCACAGAGCAGATTGATACTATAGATTCTGTCATTCCGCTGTTTCTGTCCAACAATCTGATCCTGGATGCGCTGGAGTCTCCCCAGGGCAGCGGCGTCCGGGAGGACAAGCGTTTTCTGATCGAACGGCAAATGTCCTATATTTACAGCAGCACGCTTCTCTCCGACAAAAATTTCACTGATTCCATCTACGTTCTCTGCGATGATGACACAGTATTCCATACGTATACCTCCGGCACTCTGGAAAATGTAACAGACAAAATCCGGGAGCTGTCAGAAGCCATCAACACCTCCGAGACGGGCCTCATGTGTTTTCCCCTGGCCTCCGAGACGGGACACATTTATTTTGCCCGGAATCTATACAACAGCAACACCGGACATCATATGGGAATCCTCGTTCTGAATATTGATTCCAAAAAGTTTATGGCCTATTGTACCAAAACTGTCAACCCGGAATGGTTTATCACGCTGTACAATTCCGAACTTGAAATACTGTCAGATACGGACAGGGCCTCCCAGAGCCGCGATCTGAAGGAGCAGATCACGCTGCCGAATACCGGCATCACCTTTCAGGAGCAAAGGCTTTCCGGCGAACAGTACTATATCGCTGCCCGGAAGCTGGGGAAGCTGAACCTGACCTCCGCCGTAGCCGCCCCAAAGGAGCTGCTGCTGCAGGATCTGAACGGCACGCTGAAATCCTACCTGCTTTTGCTGTGCATCACGATCCTCGTCGCTCTTGCCGCCGCCATCATTATAAGCAGGACGGTCACAAGGCCCATCGACAAAATGGTATTTCACATCAACGAAATTTCCAACGGCGTCCAGGATGCGCTGCCGCCTATGAAAATGTACCGTGAATTCGATACCTGGGCCAACGCCTTCAACGATATGCTGGAAAAGCTGGACGCCTCCTACAATGACAATTTTCAAAAGCAATTATTGCTGAAAAACGCAGAGATCCGAACTCTGCAGTCCCAGATCAATCCTCATTTTACGTTTAATGTGCTGAATACCATCGCCTGGAAGGCGCAGATGCTGGACAACGAGGAAATCTATCAGATGGTGATTTCACTGGGAGAGCTGATGAGAATGGACATCCTGTCCAAAAATGATTCCTTTACCACGCTGGAACAGGAAATGGAATACGTGAAGCTGTACATTTATCTTCAGCAAATGCGTTTTGAGGACAAAATTTCCTGTACGATCCAGATTGCGCCGAAGCTGATGCAGTACCGCGTCCCCGTACTCTGTATTCAGCCTCTGGTGGAAAATGCCATCGTTCATGGCCTTGAGCCAAAAAAAGGAAAGGGACGGCTGGAAATTCAGGTGCTGGAAACGGACGAGCACAAAATGGAGGTCAATATCATGGACGACGGAATCGGATTTCAGAAAATTCCTGATATTCCCGCCATCTACAGCTCTGTGAAGGACGAACACACCCACATCGGCCTGAAGAACCTGAACAAACGGCTGGAGCTTCTCTTTGGGGAAAGCGCGCACCTGCGGATCCAAAGCGAGCCCGGCCATTATACCTCCGTTTCTTTTACCATTCCGATTGCAGAAACGAAGTAGCGTCAGAAAGGAAAGCTGCTATGATATTCAAATTATTGATCGTAGACGACGAAGCCACCATGCGAAAGGGCATCGCCAATTTCATGAACTGGGAATCCATAGACTGCGAGGTGGCCGGCACGGCCAGCGACGGTCTGGAAGCGATCGGACTCCTGCAGAAAATACCCGTGGATATCATTATCACGGACATTAAAATGCCCGAGGCAGACGGCCTGGAAATTGCAAAATATGTTTGTGAAAACCATCTCGATATAAAGGTGATCCTTTTGACGGGCTATGCCGATTTTGAATACGCCCAGACTGCGATCCGCTACAATGTGTCCTCCTTTATCCTGAAGCCCACCAATAAAAAGAGCCTGTTTGAAGCGGTGCAGGAGGCCCAGAAGGCTTTGATCGTTTCAAAAAAGAACTCCACCATGGCCAAGGAGGAGCTCGCCTTTCTGAAGGATCAGCTTCTGCAGGAGCTGACGGACCAGCCATATACCAAAAAACGTCAGGACCGCCTGGACGAGCTTGGGTTCTCTCTGGAGAATTACTGCGTCGCTGCGTTTCAGGCCCTGTCCGCCGGAGACGATATTGCGGCGCTGAAGCGGATCATCATTGAAGAAAAAAGAAATGCTTACTGCTATCGCTACAACCATCTGATTATCACCGTATATTTTTTGCCTTGTTTCTGCGCTCAGGTTCCGCCGGAGATTCTGGACAACTGCCGGGAGATCGCAGAAATAGCGGGCAGCCTTTCCGAAAAGGACGTGATTGCCGGAATCAGCGTTCCGCACAGAGACGCCTGGGAATTCGGCATTGCCGTATCCGAAGCGATCCGTTCTCTGTCGCTGAATTTTTATACCGAAGAAAATATTTCTTTGTTTTCAGAAGCTCCCGAAAACGACGCTTCTATTTTGACCGCCGAAAATTCCATGGATCTGTATTGTTTTGAGAACTGCTTGAACAACCGTGAGTTTGATAACGCCGACGGCGTCATTAACAGCATTTTTATGAAATTTAAAAGCAGCCTGGTCAATTCCAGCGACGCCAAAAATATCTGTGCCCAGATCTACTACATCTGTTCCAGGGTTCTGCTCAAAAAAAGCAGCATTCTGCCGGATACTGCCGTTCTGGAAACGGAATTTCTTTCTGAGCTTCACAGCGCCCCGGATATTTTTTCTCTGGAACAGGCGACCCGCAGGCTGGCCGCCGTCACCCGGCAGCGCCTGGTGGGAGATCCCGGCAGCCAGAACAAGCTGGCGGGCAGCGCCATTGCGTACATCCACAGCCATTTGTCAGAGCCGCTTTCTCTGGAAAGCATCGCAGAGGATCTCCATATCTCCGCCTCTCACCTGAGCCGGACCTTCAAAAAAGTTCTGAACGAATCTCTGACGGAATATATCAACAAAACCCGGATTGCAAAAGCAAAAGAGTATCTGCAGACCACAGATACTCTTACATACGAAATTGCGGAACTGGTGGGCTACCATGACCCGACCTATTTCTCTTCTATTTTCAAAAAATATACGGGAGTCAGCCCGACGGAATACCGCCAGAGGCAGAACCGGCCACATTAGCCCCGGTCTGCCCCTGCACTTCACTCCAGTTCTCCGATGATCTGCTTTAGCTGCTCGATCTGCTCTGCGGAAAGCTTCTTCCGCCCCAGCAGAGCCGCAAACAGCTTATCCTCGGAGCCGTCGTAGATCTTGTTGATCAGCTCCTCCGTTTCCGCCTCCTGCACCGCTTCCTTTGGTATCAGGGCATGGCACATAAAATTAGGCTCCGACCGTTCGATCGCGCCCTTCTTAATACACCTCTTGATCAGCGTATACGTCGTATTCTTATTCCAGCCAATCTCAGCGCCCAGAAGATCCGCGATATGCTTCGCCGTGGAATCGCCCTGCTTCCAAAGGACATCCATTACCTTTAGCTCAGAATCAAACAGCTTTATATCCATGTCTTTACTCCTTTTATACTACTGTTGTAGTTTTACATTATCACAGCCTTATGCACATGTCAATACGCCGCTCTTACTTTTCTGTCTTTTCCTCTAAACAGTAACGTTTTCCATATTTAACCGAAATTTCTCTCGCTACTGCGGAATTATTCGCCTAAATTTTTTTGGGTACGGTTTTGGGAACGAACGGTATTTAAGAAAAAATGAGAATGAAGGACACATACTTTTTAGACAGAAAAAAACCGGAAACCCTTTATTTATCGGATTTCCGGTGCCCCTGCCAAGGAGTCGATGCGACAGGATTTGAACCTGCGACCTCTGCGTCCCGAACGCAGCGCTCTACCAAACTGAGCCACGCATCGTTTCAGCTTGATTAGTATAACACCCTTTTACAAAAAATGCAAGCTTTTTTATTATTTTTTTCTTCGCTGGTGATTTATATCCCGGAAAAATGACAGGATACCCGTTCTGCAAACAGGTATCCCGTCTTCTTCCGTTTCTATGCTGTACCGTTTTTGGTATATACTTTACTTTAGTTCTGTCCAGGCAGCATTGTTTTTGCTGCTCTCCACTGCGGCGTGAATGAACCGCACGCCTGCAACGCCGTCATGAACACTCGGGAAATCCAGATCTGCTTTTTCTACCGCTTCGCCATTGATGCTCTTTAATACAGCGCCCATAAAGCCATGGTAGATGTTGGCAAATGCATAGGTAAGCCCCTCGGGATGGCCGGAGGGGATGTGGCTCAGCTCTGCCCCGCGCCCGGTGACGTATCCGGTGCCTCTGTGGTAAATCTGCTCCGGCTGTCCCTTCTTTGTCACCTTCAGGTAATCCGGCTCCTCCTGTACCCATTCAATGGCGCCCTGGGAACCAAAAATGCGTACCACAAGGCCGTTCAGATGTCCGGCGCATACCTGGGAACAGCTGTAGACTCCGTGAACTCCGTTTTCATACTCCACCAGTATATTTGCGTTCAGATCCAGATCCATGCCGTAGTGATCCAGTACGGCCGCCACCTTTTTCGGATGCATGCCGGTTATGTAGGCAACGGTATCCTCGATATGGGTTCCAATATCCCCGACACAGTTGGAAATACCTGATTTCTCGGGATCGGTACGCCATACGGACATCTTCGTGGTGGTCTGGTCGCCTCCGCCGATCTCGTCGATCAGCCAATCTTGCAGGTATTCGGCGTTCACGTTTACAATATCGCCGATTTCGTCCTTTTCGATCAGCTCCTTTGCCAGCTTCACCATCGCATATCCGGTATAGGTATAGGTCACTGCAAAATACAGGCCTTTTTCCTCCGCCAGCCTTTCCAGCTCTTCTCCCTGTTCCACCGTGAAGCACAGCGGCTTTTCACAGGCTACGTGGATCCCTGCCTCCAGGAACGCTTTTGCCACTTCATAGTGGGTGGCGTTGGGGGTAACAATGCTGACAAAATCAATTCCGTCTTCTCTGGCCGCCTCTGCCTGGGCCATCTCCCGGTAGTCCTTGTAAATCCGGTCCGCCGCGATTCCGTAAAACTCCCCGGTCTCCCGGTTCTTCTCATCTCTTGAGCTGAAGCATCCGGCTGCCAGATCCGCAGTTTCCTCCAGGGCGATGGCCTTTCTGTGTACTGCCCCGATGAAGGCGCCTATGCCGCCGCCCACCATGCCGTAGCGAAGTCTCTTTCTTTTATCCATGATTTTTCCTCCTGCTTCCTAGTTTGCAATCGCATCGTCAAATTTAATGTCGGACGCCTTGAAGTCAATCTTGCGGACGAACTCAGCCGCTTCCTTTGCTCCGTATTCCCTTTCCATTCCGCTGTCTTCCCACTCTACGGAAAGCGGGCCTTCGTAGCCGATGGCGTTGAGCACCCGGATAATCTCTTCGAAATTCACATCCCCGTGTCCGAGGGAACGGAAATTCCAGCCTCTGCGCAGGTCGCCGAAATCAATATGGGAGCCCAGCAGGCCGCTTCTTCCGTCCAGCGTCACCGCAGCGTCCTTCATATGAACATGATACACCTTATCTGCAAAATCCTGAAGGAAAAGATGCGGCGTTACTCCCTGCCAGATCAAATGGCTGGGGTCAAAGTTCAGGCCGAATTCTGGACGGTCTGCAAATTTTTCCAGCAGCCGCTTGGTGGAATAATAGTCAAATGCGATCTCCCCCGGATGTACCTCCAATGCGAATTTGATGCCGTTCTCTACAAATACATCCAGAATCGGAGTCCACAGGTCATAAATTTCCTGATACCCGGCCTCCACCATCTCCTCAGGAGTCTGGGGGAAGGAGTACAGATACTTCCAGATCGGAGAGCCCGTAAATCCGGTAACCACGCCGCACCCCATTTTCTTTGCCGCGATCGCCGCATATTTCATCGTCTCAATCGCCCAGGCACGGATCTCATCCGGCTTGTCGGCCAATTCCGGCGGCGCGAAATTATTCAGGCGCGGATCGTTGTAGTCGCCCACGCACTGTCCAATAATATGTGCAGCCAGCGCTTCGCATTTCAGGTCATATTTCTTCAGAAGGGCTTTTACCTCTTCCACGTAGGCATCGTCCTCCACTGCCCTTTTCAGGTCCAGATGGTTGCCCCAGCATGCCAGCTCCAGGCCGTCATACCCCATCTCCTTCGCCTTTTTGCACATTACCTCCAGCTCCAGATCTGCCCACTGGCAGGTCATGATCGTCAACAATCTGCTCATATCCTTTTACCTCCATTTTATCAATCTTTTTTATTACCGATCTTTTTTCTTGCCGGCTTTTTTTCTTATCGTTTTTTTATTACCGTTCT
>JAUNGD010000111.1 GCA_030524705.1 Lachnospiraceae bacterium
TAAATACGGCATTCTTGTAAATAGGGCATTTTGAAGTTTCTTATCTTAAGAGTTCGAATCTCCCTTCCGCTACTTACAAAGCTCTGAAAGCCTTAGAAGATGGAGGCTGTAGGTGCTTCGTCTAAAACGTTTTGATAAATCAATCAAAAAGTTAATCAAAGAAAAGCAGTCATAATAGTTGTGACTGCTTTTTTTGTGCAGATAAGATTGCAGGTATTTAAAAACAGCATTCCTCATAAATGCTGGTTGGGGAATGCTGTCTGACTTTGCGTGTGAACCAAGGAATGGAGCATAGGGGACTCGAACCCCCGGCCTCCACAATGCGAATGTGGCGCGCTCCCAACTGCGCTAATGCCCCGGAAAATGGAAGCAAGGAGGCTCGAACTCCTGACCTTTCGCGTGTGAGGCGAACGCTCATCCCGGCTGAGCTATGCTTCCGTTAAAGATATTATAGCACTTGCTCCAGGAAATTCAATAGGAATCAACAAAAAAGATATCTTGACAAAAATGGATTGAGCGAGTATAGTATATATAACACATAATTCATAGAGAAAAAGTAGGATAATAGAAAGCTGATTGGACAACCAAAGGCATTCATACGGACTACCCGAATAAAAGGACGGGGCCGGATGGATGCCTTTTTTCTGATACAGGATGTGTGAGATACACTTTTCTGATACAGGGTGTGCAGGGCATTTTCTATTATGACCAGAGGCTATGAAGGATAGGTAAACAGGGCGTAAAGCCGGAATATGAAAGGAGACAATATTATGAAAAAATGGAGAAAACTGGCAGCAATGGGATTAACGGCGGCAATGGTACTCGGAACCACCGTATTTGCAAAGGCGGAAGAGGACATTACGGTTCATGTGGGAGACCAGGCGGCGTTTTTCCTGGTAAAGACAGCAGTGGAAAAGGGATTTTTTGAGGAAGAATTTGCCGATGACAATATTACCATCGAATCAGAGATTTTTGCGAAAATGGGACCGGCGATCATTGAGGGAATGGGAGCCGGAGATGTGGATCTCAGTATTGTCGGCGGACTTCCTATTGTAAACGCCAACAACAACGGAAATGAGATCAAAGTTCTGGCCAGCGGTAATTATTCCGTGGATGGATTCCATCTGGTAGCCGGACCAGACACCGGAGTCACCTCTGTAGATCAGTTAAAGGGTAAGTCTATTGGTGTTGCGTTTGGTACTGCGGAGCATCAGATCGTTTTGGAGCTGGTGGAAAAATACGGAATCCAGGATGAGGTGGAGATCGTGAACCTGTCACCGGCGGACGCACTGGCAGCCATTGTCAAAGGAGATATTACTGCAGCCCTGTTTAACAGCGGATCTCTGCTGGATGCGGAAAATGCCGGATGCGAGACGATCGCTACCAATGAAGAGGTGGGGCTCGTGGTAAACTATGTCATCGGCAGAAAGGCATTTGTGGAGGAGAACCCGGAGATCACATCAAGGTTCCTTAAGGTTCTGGACAAAACAGCAAAGTGGATTGATGAAAATGAGGATGAAACAGTGGCACTGGCAGCTCAGGTGATCGGCGATGAGGAAGACAATACCAGAATCAGTCTGGAAGCAAGAGGACGGAAGGTTTCTATTGATGACGAATTTCTGGCGGATCCCTTCGGCAAGACATTGCAGTTCGCAAAGGATCAGGGTTTGGTAAGCGAGGATCTGGCTTATGACAGTATTGTGGACACCTCCTATTTTGAGCAGGCAGGAATTGAAGAGTAACAATCAGAGGTATACAGGCAAATAAATTTTTGATGACCGGAGGAAAGTATGAAACTGACAAACAGTTATATAAAAGGATTATATTGTTCTAAGTGTGGGAAAAAATATTCAGCGAGGGAAGTTAACCATTTGTGTGAGTGTGGTGCCCCGCTGCTGGTGAGCTATGATCTGGAACGGGCCGCAAAAGAGCTGAAGAAAGAAGATTTACGGGACAGACCGACTTCCTTATGGCGGTATAAAGAATTGTTGCCTGTGGAATACGAGGAGAATATCGTAAGTATTGGAGAGGGAATGACGCCTGTCATTCCCCTTCCTGCGGCCGGAGCACGGCTGAATCTGAAAAATCTGTACCTGAAAGACGAAGGAATCATCCCCACCGGTACGTTTAAGGCAAGAGGCGCGGCGGTAGGAGTTTCGAAAGCAAAGGAACTGGGAGTAGATACGATCACGATGCCCACCAACGGAAACGCCGGTGCAGCCTGGTCGATCTACGGCGCCCGGGCAGGTATCCGCTCTGTGATCGTTATGCCAGAGGATGCTGCTGCCATTACAAGAAAGGAATGCCTGGCAGCAGGGGCGGAGCTGTATCTCGTCAAAGGACTGATCAGTGACTGCGGTAAAATCGTCGGCAGGGGAGTGGCAAGGCATGGCTGGTATGATGCCTCTACTTTGAAGGAACCGTATCGGATTGAGGGAAAGAAGACGATGGGCCTGGAAATAGCAGAACAATTTAACTGGGAGGTCCCGGATGTTATTCTTTATCCTACCGGAGGCGGCGTAGGTATCATTGGTATCTACAAGGCCTTGAAGGAACTGCAGGAAATGGGCTGGATTGGGGAAAAACTGCCGCGGCTGGTGGCGGTGCAGGCCGAGGGATGCGCGCCCATCGTCCGGGCTTTCCAGGAAAGCAAAAAAGAATCCGTCTTCTTTGAAAATTCGTCAACCATCGCTTTCGGCATCAATGTTCCGAAGGCTCTGGGAGATTTTCTGGTGCTGGACGCAATCTACAGGACCAATGGCACTGCGGTCAGCGTAACGGACGAGGAACTGGCGGCAGCTTTGTCAGTGGTGGCAAAGACCGAGGGGATTTTCACATGTCCTGAGGGGGCTACGCTATATGCGGCGGTTGAGAAGCTTGCAGCGTCTGGATTTATTGCAGGTGATGACAAGGTTGTGATGCTCAATACCGGGGCGGGGATCAAGTATCCGGATGTGATCCAGAGCGAAATACCGTATCTGGAATTGGATGCAGAGTTATAAAGGAGCAGGAAGACAGTCTTATGAAGCAATTGAAAAATGACAAAAATTATGTAACGCTGCTGAAAGTATTGTCGGTGGTGCTTCTGGTGGTCCTGATTGTATTGTGGCAGTGGGCGGCAGAAAAAGGATTGATCAATATGATTATTTTGCCGGCGCCCTCCAGAGTGTATGCAGCCTTTATCAGGATGGTACAGGATGGCAGTCTGCTGAAGCATATCCGAATCAGCTTCCACAGAGTTATGGTGGGCTATGTACTAGGGGCGGCTGCAGGGGTTATCCTCGGATTTATTCTGGGAGCGTTCAGGAGTCTGGAGATTCTCACAAGCTGCATTCTGGGCTTGTTCCGTCCGATCCCGCCTCTTGCATTGATCCCGATGCTGATCTTATGGCTGGGGATTGGGGAAAATTCCAAAATCGCAGTAATTGCTCTGGTGGCGTTCTGGCCTACCTTTGTCAATACGCAGGAGGGAATTCACCAGGCGGACAACAAGCTGCTGGAGCTGGCCACCGTATTGAAAAAGAGCAGGTTTGAAAAGATATGCACAATCATTCTGCCCTCCGCTTTGCCCTATGTATTCGCAGGGCTGCGTCTCAGCATTAGCCGTGCCTGGGGCGGAGTTGTTGTGGCAGAAATGCTGGCGGCCAGTGCCGGAGTCGGATTCCTGATTCAGTATTCCAGAGAATTATCAAAACCGGATATGATGCTGGTAGGCGTGATCACCATTGCAGTGATCGGTTACCTGATCGACACATTGCTGAAGCTGCTCCACAAAAGGATTTGTTATTGGCACGTCAACAGCATCGACTAGAAGGAGCGGAGAATGGGACAGGAAAACGATATTAGAATTGATCATATCCGGCAGGAGTTTGCTCTGGGAAATACGACATTGGAAGTACTGCGGGACATTGATCTTACGATCAAAGACGGCGAGTTTGTCACAGTAGTAGGCGGAAGCGGATGCGGAAAAAGTACATTGCTGCGTCTGATTGCAGGGATCGATAAGCCTGTGTCCGGGCATATTTATATTCATGGAGAGGAGGTGGAGGCGCCTTCTCTTGACACCGGCGTGCTGTTTCAGGAATCAAGACTGCTTCCCTGGTATACGGTGGAAAAAAATATTGCCTATGGTCTTTCAGCACAATTCAGTAAGTCAGAGAAGAAAGACCGTGTCAGGGAGCTGATTGAGCTGGTGGGGCTGACGGGGTTTGAAAAGGCTTTGCCAGAGCAGTTATCCGGCGGTATGCAGAAGAGGGTTGCCATTGCGAGAACTCTGGGAAACCGGCCGAAGGTGCTGCTGCTGGATGAGCCCTTTGGAGCGCTGGATGCATTTACAAAAATGAATCTTCAGTCGGAGCTTTTGAAGATCTGGGAAAAAGAGAAAATGACAACGTTGATGGTTACTCATGACATTGAGGAGGCTATTTATCTTGGCAACCGCGTTGTCGTCATGTCTCCCAAACCGGGCGTAGTGAAAAAAGTGGTGCCGATTCATCTCACAGCAGGTCACAGCAGGACCAGCAGTGAGTTTGCACAGCTTCGCAGAATCATCTACAGAGAGTTTTTTGAGGATAATGAGAAAGAACCGGAATACACGATATAGAGGATCTGAAGGAAACAGGTATTCAGCTTCTTGAATCAGTGAACAACCGGGAGAGATTTTTATGAAAAAGCTTGGAATTATAGGCGGTCTTGGGCCAATGGCCACCGCCTGTTTTTTTGAACGTATTATTAATATGAGTAAGGCGGACTGTGATCAGGACCATATGGAGATTCTGATTCATAACAAACCGGGGATTCCTAAAAGAGTGGAATATATTCTGGGGATGTCGGAAGAGAATCCCGGCCCTGTTTTGGCTGAAGTGGCCCGGGGCCTGCAGCAGGCCGGGGCGCAGATGCTGGCCATGCCCTGCGTCACGGCGCATTATTTTTACGAAGAGATCGCAGCTTCCGTTGATATTCCCATGCTGAATATGGTGGATGAGACAGTAAAATATCTGAAAGGAAGGGAGATTCGTTCGGTGGGAATCCTTGGAACTCAGGCCACGGTCCAGAGCGGTTTTTTGCAAAAGAAACTGGGGGAGCAGGGGATTCGCGCCCTGGCGCCTTCACAGGAAGGGCAGGAAAAGATCAATCATCTGATATTTAAAGAGCTGAAGGTAAATAGAGAGCCGGATGTAAGCAGGCTGTATGAGGCGGCACAGGAGCTGCTTGAGGCAGGAGCACAGCGCATCCTGCTTTCCTGCACAGATTTGTCCATTCTCGGTCAGCGGGTCTCTTTTCCCAGTCAGTATCTGGATCTGATGGATATCCTGGCCATGCGTGCTGTGGAAGAGTGCGGCAGGCTGAAAGCAAATCCAGGATTATGAGCATTGACAGATTCCTCTAATATCGTTAAACTAATAACGAAACCAATAATATCGCTTACGGGTGATACGAAAGTATTGAAAAGGGAATGCAGTGAAAAGCTGCGACAGCCCCTGCTGCTGTAACGGTGACGGCCTCTTAAAAACCACTGGGGAACCGGGAAGGGGAGCTGGCCGGATGACCCGAAGTCAGAAGACCTGCCCGTAAGCAGCAGTCAGAACTTTCAGTGGGAAAGGGAGGAAACATATGAGAGGAATTTATACGTCCGTAAACGACATACGGAAAAGAGTTTTTGCGGAGGTCGCAAAGCTGTCTTATGATTATGAGGACGGCGACCTGTCCCAGATGGAGCATATCCCGTACCGGGTAATCCCCGGGGAGGTGTCTACCTATAGGGAGAGCGTGTTTTTGGAAAGGGCGATCGTAAAAGAGCGAATGCGTCTCGCTATGGGGCTTCCGCTGCGGAAGACAACAGAGCATGCGCCGGTATCCGTCGGCGCAGAGGAGTGCGTGAAGCCGGAAAAATATTACCAGCCGCCCCTTGTCAACATCATCAAATTTGCCTGCCATAAGTGTCCCGATAATGTGGTGAGAGTGACGGACGCCTGTCAGGGATGTCTGGCTCACCCATGCAAGGAAATCTGCCCCAAGAAGGCAATCCGGTTTGAAAACGGAAGATCCGTTATTGATCAGGAGAAATGTATTAAGTGCGGCCGATGCATTACCGCATGTTCTTATAATGCGATCATAAAACAGGAGCGGCCCTGTGCGAAGGCCTGTGGAATGAATGCAATCCGTTCTGATGAATTTGGACGTGCGGATATTGATCAGGAAAAATGTGTATCCTGCGGTATGTGTCTTGCAAACTGTCCCTTTGGAGCGATTGCAGATAAGGCACAGATTTTCCAGACGATCCAGGCGATCAAGAGCGACGTTCCCGTCTACGCGGCGATTGCGCCGGCAGTGGCCGGACAGTTCGGAGCGAAGCTGACGCCGGAGAAGCTGCGTTCGGCATTTAAAGCGCTGGGGTTTGAGGACGCCGTTGAGGTGGCGATCGGAGCCGACCTGTGTACGATCGAGGAAGCGAAGGATTTTGTAAAGGAGGTACCGGAGAAGCTTCCGTTTATGGCGACCTCCTGCTGTCCTGCATGGTCTATGATGGCAAAGAAGCTGTTCCCGGATCATGCGAACTGTATTTCCATGGCCCTGACGCCGATGGTACTGACCGGAAGGCTGATTAAAAAGCAGCATCCGGGCTGTAAGGTAGCCTTTATCGGTCCCTGTGCGGCAAAGAAGCTGGAGGCAGGCAGGCGGACGATCCGCAGTGATATAGATTTTGTACTGACCTTTGAAGAGGTCATGGGTATGTTTGAAGCGAAAAACGTGAATTTTGCAGAGTTGG
Source organism: Lachnospiraceae bacterium (assembly GCA_030524705.1). Lineage (GTDB taxonomy): Bacteria > Bacillota > Clostridia > Lachnospirales > Lachnospiraceae > Choladousia. The sequence continues at coordinate 6,770 of JAUNGD010000111.1, forward strand.
AGGAAACGGACGCCATGCAGGGCGCCAGCGGAGACGGCAGAGGCTTTGCCGTGAGCGGAGGCGTGGCCAATGCTGTGGTGAACTGTATTAAAGAGCTGTACCCTGACCGTGAGGTGAAAGTGGAAAGCGCTGAAGGGCTGGCTGACTGCAAGAAGCTGCTGACGCTGGCGAAGGCGGGAAAATATAACGGATATCTGTTGGAGGGCATGGCCTGCCCGGGCGGCTGTGTGGCAGGAGCCGGAACCGTTCAGCCCATCAATAAATCAGCGGCGGCTGTTCAGCAGCACAAGAAGAAGTCCTCCAGCGCCCATGCACTGCAGAGCGGCTATAAGGATTTGCTGGAAATCCTGGAAGAAAAGTAAAAATATAAAACAAGGAGCCGTAAAAGCGATAACCTGGAAGTAAGAGCTGGAA
>JAUNGD010000029.1:0-41208 GCA_030524705.1 Lachnospiraceae bacterium
GAAAACCTTGACAAACCAGATATATCATTATATAAATATTAGCAGGGCCATATTTTTAGTGGAACAGATTCACGACAACAGGAACTGCAGACAGACAAAAGATATGCTGCAGTCTAAACCCAGAGGAGGAAATTACTATGAATAAAACAGAATTAATTGCTGCTATTGCAGAGAAAACAGAATTATCTAAGAAGGATGCAGAGAAAGCGCTGAAGGCTTTTACAGACGTAGTTGCTGAACAGCTGAAGAACGGTGAAAAGGTACAGTTGGTTGGCTTTGGTACATTTGAAGTATCTGAGCGTGCAGCCAGAGAAGGCAGAAATCCTCTGACTGGTGAGGCAATGCAGATCAAGGCATCCAGGTCTCCGAAGTTTAAGGCAGGAAAGGCTCTGAAGGATCAGTTGAACTAATTCAGCTTAGTCAGTTTCGATTACAGGGATGACGATAAAGACCCCGGAATTTCCAGTGCGAAGTTCCGGGGTTATGTGTTATAAGGAGGAATGATATGCGTCTTGATAAATATCTGAAGGTATCCAGGCTGATCAAGCGCCGGACCGTGGCAAACGAGGCCTGCGATGCAGGCAGAGTTCTGATAAACGGGAAGCCGGCTAAAGCATCTGCTGCTGTGAAGGAAGGCGACCAGATCGAGATTCAGTTTGGGAGCAGAACCGTGAAGGTTGAGGTGGTCTCTGTACAGGAGACGGTGAAGAAGGAAGCGGCAGCAGAGATGTACCGGTATTTGTAGAAGAATATCCCGGCAAAACAGGCTTTTGCCGTAATGGAAAATGTGTTTTATTCTGCATATCACATAGGTTCAGTTCATACAATGGAGTGATGGCTGAGCAGCGGAGTGTGGCATGGAAGAAAAAAGAAATGTTGTGAAACCGCACACTGTAATGTGGAAGGACAGAAAACAGGGCAGTGTGACCGGAGTGACGGATGTCCTTTCTTTTGATGAAAACTGTATCGTTTTGGAAACAGAGCTTGGAATGCTTACGGTAAAAGGAAAGAACCTGCATGTGGGTCGGCTTACTCTGGAGCAGGGGGAAGTTGATCTGGAAGGGGAGATGGACAGCATCGTCTATTCGGGGCACAGTCCGGCGCGTAAAGGAAGCCTGATCAGGAGGATGTTCCGATGATGAGCGACGTGATCCATCAGGAAACGATGGTGTTTTTTCTGTCTGTGCTTCATGGGGCGGCACTGACCTTTGGTTATGATATGCTCCGTTCTCTGCGGAGGGTATTCAGACACAGCGTTGCGGCAGTTTCTCTGGAGGATTTTTTGTTTTGGCTCACAGCAGGTTTCCTGACCTTTTGTCTTGCCTTTTTTCGGACAGACGGGGTGATTCGGGGATATGTGGCGGCGGGGATGGCAATTGGAGCCGTTCTGTACCACTTTACACTCAGCGCTTGGGTGCTTTACGTATTTTCAGGCCTGCTACGCGGAGGAAAAAAGATTGTTTTACGGGTGTTTCGGATTTTGCAAAAGCCTGTCCAAAAATTTTGCTCGCTGCTGAAGAAAATAATTGAATTTATGGGAAAAAGAGGTTACAATGAAGCCAAGAAAAAAATAAGGGGAAATTGTTATGGCAAAAGGAAAAAGGCGGCCAAGCAGAAGTAACCGCAGGGGAATGATTGCGATCGCAGCGGTTGTTATGGTTCTGCTGGTGGGGCTGCTTGTGCAGAGCCAGAAGCTCAGTACTCAGAATGAGAAGTATACGGCACAGAAGGCTGAACTGGAGCAGCAGATAAAGGACGAGGAGATGCGGACTGAGGAGATCGAGAATCTGAAAGATTATGTGAACTCCACAGAGTATATAGAGAAGATTGCCAGAGACAAGCTGGGGCTTGTGTACAAGGATGAAATTTTGTTTCAGGCAGAAGGTTAAGGATATTGCAGAGCAGTATCCTTTTACTTTTTTCAGGGGCGCTGCTTTGTTTTGACAGATATCGCAATCCCGATGATGTATAGTGGAGAATGAGTCATGTGAATCCGGTGAGAAACAGTAAGGTTCGTATACCGGGAGTTCCATGGCGTATTTCGAAGAATCATGGGGAGGATTTGATATGGGTGAATTACTGGGATCTGTGTTACATGCGGGAGACCTGTGGGAAAGCGGGCTGCGCATTTTTGGAGGAAGAGAGACGGCAGAGAAGAACAGAGGCAGTGGAATATATCCCAGTCCGGAAAAGGAGCAGCTGGAGCGTTATGCAGATGCCTTTTACGGGCTGTCAAAGCTCTTTCAGAAAATGCCGTGTCAGAAGGAACGACTGGGGGATGATGACCTGGAGGCGCTTTTTGGCAGTGTGCAGGAGAGGGTCTGTGCGGGCTGCAAAATGGCGCAGAGCTGTTGGAGCAATAATTATTTTCAAAGCTGCAGGATGCTGTATGAAATGGTGACGGAGCTGGAATATGACGGGGCGGTTTCTCAGGAAATGGAAGATCGCCTGCGGCTGCAGTGCGGTGCCCCGGAAATGGTGATACAGGTTTTGAAGGAAGAATATGGACAGGCCAGAAAAAACCTTATGTGGAATAACCGGATGATGGAGCAGCGGATGGCAGCGGGCGAACAGATTTTTCAGACAGCGGAACTGCTGCGGCATACTGCCGCTGGATTTGCTGATGCGCCGGAGCAGGAACAAAGGATATGGAAGAAACTGAGACGGGAGCTTCGGTTCTTGAATATTGAACTGAATGGTATTCGGGTATTTGTTTGTGAAGAGGAGCGCACCGAGATCTATCTTTCTCTTCGTGCCGGGAGAAAAGCCTGTGTATCGGCAAAAACGATTGCAGAGGTGCTTTCAGAGTGCTGTGGTCAGAAAATGCGGCCGGCCTGGAATTGCCGGGCGGCAGTTTGCGCGGAACCGGGCAGCTTTCATTTTGTCCCGGACACGAAATATCAGATATTCTGTGGGATTTCCAAAATTACAAAGGCGGGGGAGCTGGTTTCAGGAGATAATTATGCTTTCCTTCAGAAAGATACCGGAAAGGTAGTTATGAGCCTGGCCGATGGAATGGGCTCCGGGGCGGAGGCGTGTCAGGAGAGTGAAAAGGTAATCGAGCTGCTTGAACAGTTCCTGGATGCCGGATTTCCCCAGGAGACAGCAGTGCGGATGATCAATTCCTGCATGCTGCTTCAGAACCGGCAGCAGATGTTTTCTACGATTGATCTGTGCATGATCAATTTATATAATGCGAAATGTGATATAATCAAGTCAGGTGCGGTGTCCACGTTTATCCGCCGTGAGAATGAAATAGAAGTGATCGGAGCGAATGCTTTTCCGGCGGGAGTCATGCAGCAGTCAGATTATGAGAGTATGCATCGGCAGCTTGGGTCCGGAAGTACGGTAATCATGATGACGGATGGTGTGCTGGAGGCATTGCCGGAGGAGAACCGTGAACAGCTTATGGTGGAGCTGATCGGGAGGACCGCCACAAGGAATGCAAAGGAGTATGCCAGAAGGCTGATGGAAAAGGTATATCTGATGCAGAAGCTGCATGCACGGGATGATATGACGATACTTGTAGGAAATATCTGGGAGAAATAGTGTTGAAAATAATGATGCAGTGATAAGAATTTTTCTATGAGATGCATTGAATGATACAGAAAAAACATGGGATTTTACAGATATGCAGAGCAAAAGAGAAAGGAGTACGGAATGCGCAGAATTTTTGATGTGATAGAAGCGTATCATATGATAGAGCCGGGCATGCATGTAATCGCAGGAGTTTCCGGAGGGGCAGATTCCGTATGCCTTTTGTATGTCCTGAACGAATATCGGCGGAAGGTTCCTTTTATGCTGACCGCGGTACATGTGGAACACGGACTGCGGGGAGAGGAAAGCCTGGAGGATGCGCAGTTTACCAGCCGGCTTTGCGGGGAGATGGGGCTTCCGTTCCGGCTGGCGCATGCCTGCGTAAAACAGCTTGCCGGGGAAAAAGGGATGTCTATAGAGGAAGCAGGACGGGTGGAACGGTACAGGATATTTGAAGAGATTCGAAAGGAGCTTGGGGCGCAGAAGATCGCGGTGGCCCATAACAGGAACGACCAGGCGGAAACAGTACTGCATCACCTGGTTCGGGGAAGCGGGCTGAAGGGACTGGGCGGCATCTGCCCGGTCCGGGGAGCGATTATCCGGCCGCTGCTGTTTACAGAGAGAAGAGAAATAGAAGAGATTTTGGTGAAGGCGAATGTTCCATGGCGGGTGGACCGGACAAATCTTGAACAGGAATATACGAGAAATAAAATCCGTTTGTCGATTTTACCCCAGATGGAGCGGGAGCTGAACGAACGGGCAGTGGAACATATCGCACAGGCAGCGGAGCGGCTTCAGCAGGTGCAGTCATATCTGGAGCAGGTTACCGACCGTGCGGCGCAAAAATGCATATTTATCCCAGGAGAGTCTGGCAAAACGGTTTTGCCCGCGGAGCGCGAATTCAGGAACAGACAAACGGATAGGGGCTCCGTTTGTATTTTGCTTCCATCTTTTTTTGAAGAAGATGATTTGATCCGGCAGGAATTGATACGGAGAGCGCTGGCGATGTGCGGAGGGCTCCGGGATGTTGGAGCGGTTCACGTTAATGCACTCATGAAGCTGGCCGAAATGGATTGCGGACGTGAGCTCAGCCTTCCAGGGGGCATACGGGCGGTCCGGGAAAACCAGATGATCCGTTTCGCACGGCAGAGCAGGCCGGAGCATGCGGAGCAGGAGGTGCTTGTTTTGGAAGAGCCGGGGCATTACTGGACGGAGGACTGGGAGATTACCGTAGAGCTTATGGAAAACAGCGAAGTATTGTATACACAAATAATCGCAGAAAAAAAGTATACGAAATGGTTTTCATATGATACAATAAAAAGTAATGTTCTGTTTCGAACAAGGCGTACCGGGGATTATCTGGTAGTGAATGCCCAGGGAGGCCGAAAGAAGCTGAAGGATTATCTGATTGACTGTAAGATACCAAAAGACAGAAGGGATCAGATATGGCTGCTGGCGGAGGGCTCCCATGTGCTGTGGGTGCCGGGATACCGTATCAGCGAGGCTGCAAAAGTCACAAAAACGACAAAAAAAGTGATGAAAATACAGTTGGAGGAGAGAAGTAAATGAAAGAAAAAGTAAGGATTTTTTTGCAGGAGCAGGAAGTAAACGAGCGGATTGCTGAAATCGCAAAACAGATCAGTGATGATTATGCGGGAAAAACAGTCCATCTGATCTGCGTTTTGAAGGGCAGTGTTTTTTTTATGTGTGAGCTTGCAAAGAGGATCACAGTTCCGGTGACCATGGATTTCATGTCTGTAACGAGCTATGGGAATGACACAAAATCCAGCGGCGTGGTCAGAATTGTCAAAGATCTCGATGAGCCTCTGGATGGCAAGGATGTGCTGATTGTGGAGGATATTATTGATTCTGGCCGTACGCTCAGCTACCTGATTGAAATTCTTGGCAGGAGGAATCCGAAGTCTCTGCGTCTGTGTACCTTACTTGACAAACCGGAACGCCGGGTGACCCAGGTGGAGGTTGATTATACGTGTTTTAATATTCCTGATGAATTTGTGGTGGGATACGGTCTTGATTATGCTCAGAGGTACCGCAATCTTCCCTTCATCGGTATTGTAGAATTTGTAGAAGAATAAGACCGTATTTGAAAAACGGAGAAGAAATATACGAAAAGTGAAGAGGGAAAGGAGATATAAATTGAACAGAAATGCGAAAGGACTGGTCTTCTATCTTGTGGGAATTCTCATGATCTTTCTTCTGGTAGCAACGTTCCGTGACAGGCTGGAGGCCAGCCAGACCTGGAATTACCGCCAGTTTGAGGAAGCCCTGGACCAGGGGGAAGTAGTCAAGGTTGCTATTACACAGAATCAGGAGGTGCCTACCGGTGTACTGCGGGTAACTACATTATCCGGTGAGATTAAGATCGTAAATGTTACGGATGTGAAAGAAGCAGAGCAGCAGCTGAATAAGCATACAGACGTGGATGTAGAAGTCAGCGACGTGATACACGACAGTGTATTCCTGACAACGATTCTTCCGGTACTGCTGATGGGAGTTCTGATTATTTTTATTTTTGGCATGATGAACCGTCAGGCAGGGGGAAGCAATGCCAAGATGATGAATTTTGGAAAAAGCCGTGCCAGAATGCTCAGTCCGGATGCAAAGCGGGTGACATTCCAGGATGTAGCAGGTCTTCAGGAAGAAAAGGAGGATCTGGAAGAAATCGTATCCTTTTTAAAAGAACCTTCAAAATTTGTTCAGGTGGGAGCCAGGATTCCCAAGGGGGTGATACTGGTAGGCCCTCCGGGAACCGGTAAGACACTGTTGGCAAAGGCAATCGCCGGAGAAGCAGGAGTGCCGTTTTTCAGTATTTCGGGTTCAGATTTTGTAGAGATGTTCGTCGGTGTCGGCGCTTCCAGAGTCAGGGATCTTTTTGAGGAGGCCAAAAAACATCAGCCCTGTATCGTATTTATTGATGAGATTGATGCGGTTGCCAGACGCAGAGGTACAGGAATGGGCGGCGGGCATGATGAGAGGGAGCAGACTTTGAATCAGCTTCTTGTAGAGATGGATGGCTTCGGCGTAAATGAAGGAATTATCGTTATGGCGGCTACCAACCGGGTGGATATTCTCGACCCGGCGATTTTGAGGCCGGGACGTTTCGACCGTCAGGTGGCTGTGGGACGTCCGGATGTGAAGGGCAGGGAGGAGATCCTGCAGGTTCATTCCAAGGGGAAGCCTCTGGCAGATGATGTGGATCTGGAGGAGGTGGCCCGAACCACCGCCGGCTTTACCGGGGCAGATCTGGAGAACCTGATGAATGAGGCGGCGATCCTGGCGGCTAAGGAGCAGAGGGTCTATATCAAACAGGCAGATATTAATCGCGCCTTTGTTAAGGTCGGGATCGGTGCTGAAAAGAAAAGCCGTGTGATTTCTGAAAAGGAAAAACGCATCACGGCATACCATGAGGCGGGGCATGCGATCCTGTTTCATCTCCTGCCGGATGTCGGACCGGTGCATACGATCTCTATTATCCCGACGGGCCGGGGGGCTGCGGGCTACACGATGCCGCTGCCGGAGCGGGATGAAATGTTCAATACGAAGGGCAAGATGATGCAGAATATTATCGTCAGTCTCGGCGGACGTGTTGCGGAGGAGCTGGTGATTGGTGACGTAACGACAGGAGCCTCCCAGGATATCAAGCAGGCCACCAGCATCGCGAAGGCCATGGTGACAAAGTTTGGTATGTCCGATAAGATCGGTCTGATAAATTATGACAACGATGATGAAGAGGTGTTTATCGGACGTGATCTGGCCCATACCAGGGCGTATGGAGAGGGAGTAGCTGCATTGATCGATCAGGAGGTAAAGCGCATCATTGACGAGGCACATGCAAAGGCCAGAGAGATGGTATCCGAGCATGAAAATGTGCTGCATGCGTGCGCACAGCTTTTGATTCAGAAAGAAAAAATAGGCAGAGAAGAATTCGAAGCATTGTTCTCTGCGTAGAGGATAAACAAAATAACGAAAATATATTGCAGGGCGGTGCGATTTTTGACAGGGCAAAAACCTGACATACAAAGTGCACAAAAACGAAAAACCATTTTTGTGAAGTTTGTGCACACTTATTTAGAGGCCGATGCTATAATTACCATCGTAAAACCCCCCAATACATTATATAGTTTTTGCTACACCCCAATTAGAAGAAATACCTTCTCCAAAAAAGGCAGCCGGATGGCTGCCTTTTTTCGTACCACCGGAAATACGCAGAATTTCCTGTGGTACGAAAAACTCCGGCAGGCAGTTCCTTTCCCGTAATACCGGCAAATGGGAGAAGTTTCAAGGTACGGTTGTGTAAAATTAGAAAGTGTTATAAAATGTAAAGACAGCGTGCCTGAATGTACCAGGTATAAAATATTTAACCCAGGAGGAAGTCATGGATCAACAAGTGAAAGCTCTGATACGGAAATTGAAATATATTCTGCTCATGAGGCCCGTTTTTAATATGGACGCGCTGTTTAGTGATGAGACAGAAAATTATGTTTCACCTATGGAACCGAAGCCCGGGGATATGGTGAAGATTCGTATCCGTACACAAAAAGATAATGTGGACTGCGTTTATTTTATCAGCGGCGCCCTGAAGAAAGAGATGAAACTTGAATTCAGCGAGGGCCGTTTCGATTATTATATGATTGAAATTGAGGCAGGTACGGAGCCGATTTATTATTACTTTGAGGTTCAGGATGGACAGGCCAGATGCTTCTATAATAAATGCGGTGTATCCAGGGACCTTCAAAAGAGCAAATCTTTTTGTATTATGCCGGGATTTTCTACTCCGGGATGGGCGAAGGGAGCGGTTATGTATCAGATTTTTACGGACCGCTTTTATAATGGAGACACGGCTAATGATGTGTTGGACAAAGAGTATATTTATATCGGAGAACCCACCAGCCAGGTAAAGGACTGGAATAAACCTCCGGCTGTAATGGGCGTGCGCGAATTCTACGGCGGCGATCTGCAGGGAGTCATGGACAAGCTGGATTATCTTCAGGAGCTTGGGGTAGAGGTCCTCTATTTTAACCCGCTTTTTGTTTCGCCGTCGAACCATAAGTATGATATTCAGGATTACGATTATATCGACCCGCATTACGGAAAGATTGTCCGGGATGAAGGAGAGCTGGTGTGGGACGGGGCCCATGACAACAAAAGGGCGACGCGTTATATCAACCGCGTGACGGGGCTTGACAATCTGCAGGCGAGCAATGAGCTGTTTATCGCTCTGGTGGAAGAACTGCACCGAAGGGGCATGAAGGTGATTCTGGACGGCGTTTTCAATCACTGTGGTTCCTTCAATAAATGGATGGACCGGGAATGCATTTACGAGCATCAGAACGGATATAAAAAGGGCGCGTATATTACGGGAGACAGTCCTTACCGTTGTTTTTTCAAATTTCAGAATGAACATGAGTGGCCGTACAATCCATTTTACGACGGCTGGTGGGGGCATGATACACTGCCGAAACTGAATTACGAAGATTCTCCCAAGCTGGAAACGTATATTTTGGAAATTGCCAGAAAATGGGTCTCTCCACCTTATAATGTGGACGGCTGGCGTCTGGATGTGGCGGCGGACCTGGGTTTCAGCCCGGAATATAATCATGAATTCTGGCGTAAGTTCCGGAATGTAGTGAAGGACGCAAATCCTGAGGCGATCATCCTGGCGGAACATTATGGGGACGCCTCCAGCTGGCTGAGGGGGGATCAGTGGGATACGGTGATGAACTATGATGCATTCATGGAACCGCTGACCTGGTTTTTTACCGGAATGGAAAAGCACAGTGATGAGTATCAGGCCGGTATGCTGGGGAATGCCGACAGCTTTATGGGAGCCATGACGTACCATATGGCCAGTTTGATGGCTCCATCCCTGCAGGTGGCGATGAATGAGCTTTCCAACCATGATCATTCCAGATTTCTCACAAGGACGAATGGAAAAGTAGGAAGAGTCGGGACGCTTGGAAGCGAGGCGGCAAGCCAGAATGTAAAACCGGAGGTCATGCGGGAGGCCGTTGTAATGCAGATGACATGGCCGGGAGCGCCTACGATTTATTATGGTGATGAAGCAGGCGTATGTGGTTTTACTGATCCGGATAACCGCAGGACATATCCCTGGGGAAGAGAAGACCTGCAGATGCTGGCATTTCATAAGCGGGCGATCGCTATGCACAAAAGGTATCCGGTACTGACACACGGCTCTTTGAAATTTCTGTACGGATCCTACAATTGTCTGGCATACGGGAGATTCAGCCGGGAGTGCCAGATTGCGGTGATTTTCAACAATAATGTGCATGAGCATGAGATACGCGTACCGGTGTGGCAGATCGGTGTCACAAATCATCACGTGATGCGGCTGATATTTAAGACGGATGCGGAGGGCTTTACGGAGGAACCGGCGGTTTATCCGGTTCATTCTGGAGAAGTGACGGTGCGGATGCAGGGCACTTCCGCCGTGGTTTTACTTGCGGAGAAGGATTCTTTGCCTTCAAAAGAAGAGGAAAGTGCAATGCGAAGGGAAGAAGAGGCGCTGCAGCGGCCTCAGCCTTTTCACTGGAAGCGGAACCAGCAGTGCTGCGAAACAGAGAAATACGATATTTAAGAAAAAAACAAGATTGTTTTAACCGGGGCTTTCTTTTATTTTCGGCATATCTGATTTAAACTGTAGCTCAGAACGGCGTTTTTATTTAAGAAAGCAAAGGGGAGACAGAAAACATATGAGAAAACGGACAATGGGAATTCTGGTAGTAATCATTATTCTGCTTTTAGGAGTTGCAGGAGCATATATTGCTATTGGAACACATTATAAGACACACTTTTTTGAGAATGTAAGAATTAACGGAATTGATGTCTCGGATCTGACTGCAGGCGAGGCGGAGCAGCTGATCGCGGAACAGGCTGAGGACTACCGTGTGAAGGTCAGAACGAAGGAAGGTACGCAGGAAGTGATCGACGGCGCGAGCATAGGATATCGTTTTGTTTCGGGCGGAGAGGTGCAGGGTTTCCTGGAGCAGCAGAACTTTCTGGCATGGCTGCCGGCGTATCTTGGAGAAGGAAGCGAGTACACCATGAAAGCCTCTGTGACCTATGATGAGGCGAAGCTTTCTGCGGCTGCAGCGGAGCTCTCCTGTATGAAGGCGGAGCAGGTGACGGCACCTCAGGATGCGCATCTGACCCAGCAGGAGGATGGTACATATGTGATCACGCCGGAGACGGAGGGAAATCAGCTTGATGCGGAAAAGGTTGAAAAGCTTCTGAATGAAGCCGTGAGAAACGGCAATGAGACGGTGGATCTGGCGGCGGGAGACTGTTATCTGAAGCCTGCGGTCTATGCGGATGATGCGGAGCTGAAGGCAGAGGCAGACGTGCGGAATCGTTATGGCTCCATTACCGTGACGTATCAGATGGGCGGCGGTATCACGGAGATACTGGATAAAGCTACGATCTCTTCCTGGTTTTCTCTGGATGAGAATAAGCAGCCGGTCTTTGACCGGGAAGCAGTGGCTGTCTGGGTGAACCAGCTGGCGGATAATTATGACACGATCGGGGCATTTCTGCCCTTTGTCACATCGAATGGCGAGACGGTATATCCGGAATCCAGGACGTATGGATGGCAGATGGACCGGGAGACTGAGACAGAAGAACTGTATCAGTTGCTTCTGGCAGGGGAGTCAGCGGAGCGTAGCCCCGTATGGTCGGAGGGGGCCTGGACCCGCGGCGAGAATGATATTGGAAATACATATGTAGAAATAGATTACACAAACCAGAGAATGTGGTATTATAAGGATGGTGTACTGCTGGTGGAGACTTCGGTGGTGACCGGGAATGTCAGCGCAGATATGGCTTCCCCGGAGGGAGTTTTCTGTCTGGTCGGAAAAGAAGAAAATGCGATACTGGTGGGCGAGGACTACAAGACGCCGGTAAGCTATTGGATGCCGTTTTACGGCGGCGTCGGAATTCACGATGCGGACACCTGGAGAACTGCGTACGGCGGAGACATTTATATGTGGAGCGGTTCACATGGATGTATCAATACACCCACCGCTCAGGCAGCGGTTATTTTTCAGAATATTGAAGTCGGCACACCGATCGTCTGCTACAGTTCAGGTATCAATTACGGATACGGACAAATGGGCAGCAGCGGCGGCGGCGCGGCAAACAGCGAAAGTGCAGATGTTGTTATTGTAGATGGCGCAGATTATTCGGAGGCAGCCGGTACAGGAGATGCCTCCGGTGTGATAGACGAAAACTGGGCGGACGAATCTGCCTATTATGGAAGTACAGGACAGGCGGAATTTCCGATTACGATTGAGGATGAGTGGTCGGGAGAATCTGCCGATTATGGCGAGCAGGTAATTTATTAGGAGGCAGTTTATGAAAATAGTGGTTTTGGCCGGAGGTATCAGTACAGAGCGGGAGGTCTCTATTGTGTCAGGGACCATGGTATGCAGGGCGCTGAGGGAAAAAGGGCATCAGGCAATATTGGTGGATGTTTTCTGCGGAGATGCGGGAAGATCGGTATCAGACTTTGGGGACCCGGAGAGGCTGTTCCCCGCAACATATAAAGTAGAGGACGCGGCGGCCTACATGCGTTCTTTCGATGGACGGATCGATGAGATGAAAAAAACGCGAAAGCAGTTTTTCGGACCGAATGTGCTGGAGCTTTGCCAGATCGCTGATGTCGTATTTATGGCATTGCACGGAGAAGATGGAGAAGGCGGCAAGGTTCAGGCTGTTTTTGACCTGATGGGGATCAAATATACCGGTTCCGGTCCTCTTGGAAGCGCAGTGGCGATGGATAAGGGCCTTTCCCGGAAAATTTTCGCAGCGGAGGGCGTGCCGACTGCGGCGGGCATGGTGCTGAAGCGCACGGATGAGAGGGCTGCAGCCGGTGAAAACAGCGTTGGCCTGCCCTGTGTTGTGAAGCCCTGTTGCGGAGGTTCCAGCGTGGGCGTGGAGATCGCCCGTACGGAGGAGGAATATGCCCATGCGTTGGAGGTGGCCTTCGGTTACGAGGAAGAGGTCGTTGTAGAGCAGTATATTGAAGGACGGGAGTTTTCTGTGGGAGTCGTAGAGGGGCATGCGTATCCGATCATCGAGATCGCTCCCCTGGTGGGATTTTATGATTACAAAAATAAATATCAGGCGGGTTCCACGATAGAGACGTGTCCGGCAGAGCTTTCGGCAGAAAAGACTGCAGAGATGCAGCGGTATGCTGAACTGGCATACCGGGCGCTGAAGCTGGAATGCTACGCACGTATAGATTTTATGATGGCAAAAGACGGAAGCCTGTATTGTCTGGAAGCAAATACACTGCCGGGAATGACACCTACGAGTCTGCTTCCTCAGGAGGCGGCAGCGTTGGGAATCGGATTCCCGGAGCTGTGTGAGCATTTGATTCAGGTATCGGTGCGGGAATAAATGAATTAGAAGCGCCGAAGGAAGGGGAGCAGGGCATGAAAGGATTAACACTGAGACGTATCGCAGAGGTCTGCGGCGGCAGCTATGTGGGAAAGACAGAGGATGCGGACCGGGAAGTGGTCTCCATCACGACGGACAGCCGGAAGGCGGAGCCGGGCGGTCTGTTTGCCGCTATCAGGGGCGAGAGAGTGGATGGACATGATTACATTCCATCAGTATTTGAGAAGGGAGCCCTCTGCGTAATCTCTGAACACGAATTGCCGGAGGCTGCGGGAAATTATATTCAGGTGGAGTCTACCCTGGATGCGCTGAAGGCTATTGCAGAGGAATATCTGGAGCAGCTTAAAATTCCCGTGGTTGGGATTACGGGAAGTGTAGGCAAGACAAGTACGAAGGAAATGATTGCCGCGGTATTGGCACAGAAATACAAGGTGCTCAAGACGGCGGGCAATTTTAATAATGAGCTGGGGCTTCCGCTGACGGTTTTCCGTCTGCGGGAGGGTGATGAGATTGCGGTGCTGGAGATGGGGATCAGCGATTTTGGAGAGATGCACCGGCTGGCAAAAATCGCAAAGCCGGATACGTGTGTGATTACGAATATCGGACAATGCCATCTGGAATTTCTGGGAGACCGGGACGGCGTGCTGCGGGCAAAATCCGAAATTTTTGATTTTCTGCGCCCGAACGGACATATTATATTAAACGGGGACGATGACAAGCTGGAAACAATCACCGAGGTCAAGGGGATCACTCCTGTATTTTTCGGCATTGGAAAGGAAAATGCAGTGTATGCGGACCGGATCGAGAAGAAGGGACTTGACGGTATTTCCTGCCGTATTCATACGGAAAAGGGCAGCTTTGCGGCGCTGATCCCAATACCGGGGATCCATATGGTACTGAATGCGCTGGCAGGAACGGCGGTGGGGCTGCACTACGGACTGACGCTGGCACAGATTCGGGCAGGGATCGAGAGTCTGCAGCCGGTGAGCGGCAGGTTTAATATCCTTCATACGGAGAAGTATACGATTGTCGATGACTGCTACAATGCAAATCCTGTTTCCATGAAAGCATCTCTTGGTATCCTGCAGGATGGGCTTGGGAGGAAAGTGGCGATCCTGGGAGATATGGGAGAGCTTGGACCGGAGGAAGCAATGCTGCACCGCGGCGTCGGGGAATATGCGGGAGGTCTGGACATCGATTGCTGTATCTGTGTTGGCCCGCTGTGTAAAAATCTGGCGGAGGGGATTGCATCCGTGAATCAGCAGATACAGGTGGTTCACCTGGAAAACCTGCAGCAGCTTTTACAGCAGCTTTTTCATTTCGTTCAGAAAGGCGATACGGTTCTGGTCAAGGCATCGCATTTTATGCATTTTGAGAAAGTTGTGGAAAAACTTTCAGAATAAGGGAGAAGAATTATGTATATTATAGCAGGGCTTGGAAATCCCGGCAGCAAATATGCGCATACACGACACAATGCAGGCTTTGAATCCATTGAGCGTCTGGCAGATAAATACAGGATTGATATCAGTACGAAAAAATTTCAGGCCCTTTGCGGAAGCGGTGTTATTGAGGGACAGAAAGTGCTTCTTTTGAAACCGCAGACTTATATGAATCTCAGCGGTGAGAGCCTGCGGGCGGCATGTGATTTTTACAAGATCGATCCGGAGGAAGAACTGATCGTACTGTATGACGATATCAGCCTGGAGCCAGGGCAGCTGCGCATCCGGAAAAAGGGAAGCGCCGGGGGACACAACGGGATAAAGAGTATTATTCAGCATTTGGGAACCCAGGTATTTAAGCGGGTCAAGATTGGTGTCGGAGAAAAGCCGGCCGGATACGATCTGGCGGATTACGTTCTGGGACACTTTTCAAAAGATGAATGGGAGGAGATGGCCGGGGCTTTTGAACGGGCGGCTGTGGCAGCGGCCCGGCTTGTGGCTGAGGACGCTGAACATGTTATGAATGAATTTAACACGCGCAAGGTAAAGGAAAATAATTCATGAAAGCATTTTTGACACCCATGCAGCAGCTGGGAGAGTTTGAAGAAATAAGCAGAAAGATAGCCGGCAATCGGGGGATGCTCCAGGTTACCGGCTGCATTGATTCTCAGAAGCCGCATTTTATTTACTGTGCGGGAGAACAATTCAAGCGAATAGCCCTGACGGGGAAGAAAAGCGGTCTTTCTTCCGGCAACCGGAGTCTGGGAACAGGCGGAAATGAACAGCCGCGGTTTGCTGCTTTGATCATTGCGAACAATGATCTGCGGGCGAAGGAACTATACGAGAACTACAGATTTTTTGACCGGGATGTAATGTATTTTCCAGCGAAGGATCTGATTTTTTTTCAGGCGGATATTCACAGCAATCTGCTGGAACAACAGAGGATCTCCGTTTTAAAAGCATTGGTGGAGAGAAGGCAGGTCACGGTAGTGACCACGATAGCGGCCTGTATGAATCACCTTGTTCCCTTTGATGAGTGGACGGACCATATCATGGTTATTGATAACGGCTGTGAGCTGGATACGGAGGAATTGAAAAAAGAGCTGATCATGCTGGGGTATGAGCGCACCGGGCAGGTGGAAGGCCCGGGGCAGTTTGCCATCCGTGGAGGTATTATAGATATCTTTCCGCTGACCGAGGAAAACCCGATTCGTATCGAGCTTTGGGGGGAAGAAGTAGACTCACTCCGCAGTTTTGATGTGGAAAGCCAGCGTTCGATTGAAAACCTGGAATCCGTGTGCATTTATCCGGCAGCGGAGCTGATTCCAGGGACGGGACAGAGAAAAAAGGCGCTGGAGCGGATCGAAAAAGAGGCAAATAAGGCAGAGGCAGTCTTTCGAAAGGCCGGGAAAATGGAGGAGGCTTCAAGAGTCCGCAGCTATCTGCAGGACTGCCGGGATCAGATCGAGGAATTTGGCGAGCCTCTTTCCATGGAAGGTTTTATTGATTATTTTGTAGAAAAAAAGACAACATTTCTTGATTATTTTGATATGGACAGTACCCTGCTGTTCCTGGATGAGCCGAACCGGATTCTGGAGGCCGGCGATGCAGTGGAGCTGGAATTTCGGGAAAGTATGCAGCACAGGTTAGAAAAAGGATACGTTCTGGCAGGACAGACGGGGCTTTTGTTCTCCCATCAGGAGCTTGCGGCAGCCATCTGTGAGAGAAATGCGGTGGGACTTTGTACCCTGGAAAACGCCCGGGCGCCCTTTACCGTTTCCGGGAAATTCAGCCTGACGGTACATTCGGTAAATCCGTACAACAACAGCTTTGAGTTTCTGGTCAAGGATCTGAAGCGATGGAAGAAGGAAGGATACCGGGTGATCCTGATGTCCGCTTCCAGGACGAGGGGCAACCGCCTTGCGGGAGACCTGCTGGCGGAGGGACTGACCAGCTATTACACGGAGGATCCGGAGCGGGAGGTCATGCCTGGTGAAATTTTGATCACCTATGGAAATACGAAGCGGGGCTATGAGTATCCGCTGATTAAATTTGTCGTAATTGCTGAGAGCGATATTTTCGGTCAGGAACAGAAAAAAAAGAAAAAACGAAAACGTTACGAGGGAAGAAAGATCAATAGCTTCACGGAATTATCTGTGGGGGATTTTGTTGTGCATGAGAATCACGGCCTCGGCGTCTACAAGGGCATCGAGAAGGTGGAAGTGGATAAGGTTACAAAGGATTATATGAAGATCGAGTACGCCGGCGGCAGCAGCCTTTATGTACCGGCGACACAGCTTGATGTGATCCAGAAATATGCGGACGGCGACGCAAAGCCTCCGAAGCTGAATAAACTGGGGACCCAGGAATGGAACCGCACGAAGACCCGGGTCCGCAGCGCGGTCCGGGTGGTGGCTCAGGACCTTGTGAAGCTGTATGCAGACCGCCAGCGCAAGGAAGGCTTCGTGTACAGTGAGGACACTGTCTGGCAGAAGGAATTCGAGGAAATGTTCCCCTTTGAAGAGACGGAGGACCAGCTTCTGGCCATCGAGGCGGTGAAACAGGATATGCAGAGCACGAAGATTATGGACCGGCTGGTCTGCGGGGACGTCGGATACGGCAAGACGGAGATTGCGATCCGGGCGGCGTTTAAGGCGGTGCAGGACGGTAAGCAGGTGGCTTACCTTGTACCGACTACAATTCTGGCGCAGCAGCATTATAATACCTTTGTACAGCGTATGAAAGATTTTCCGGTGCGGGTGGATCTGATGTGCCGTTTCCGCTCCGCAGCGGAGCAGAAAAAAACGATAACAGATCTGAAAAAGGGTATGGTGGATATTGTTATAGGCACCCACCGTTTACTGTCGAAGGATGTGGAATACAAAAATCTGGGACTGCTGGTGATTGACGAGGAGCAGCGCTTCGGAGTGACACACAAGGAAAAGATCAAGCAGCTCAAAAACGATATTGACGTTCTGACCCTGACGGCGACGCCGATCCCTCGGACGCTGCATATGAGTCTCATCGGTATCCGGGATATGAGTGTGCTGGAAGAAGCGCCCCAGGAGAGGGTACCGATCCAGACCTACGTTATGGAATACAACGAAGAGATGGTGCGGGAGGCGGTCAGCCGGGAGCTGGCCCGGGGCGGTCAGGTTTATTACGTTTACAACCGTGTCAATACCATTGTGGAGATGACCAATACCATTGCTAATCTCGTGCCCCAGGCGCAGGTGGCCTTTGCCCACGGCCAGATGAAGGAGCGGGAGCTGGAAAAGATCATGTATGATTTTATCAACGGCGATATTGATGTGCTGGTTACTACCACCATCATTGAGACCGGCCTGGATATTTCCAACGTCAATACAATGATCATTCACGACGCCGACAATATGGGGCTGTCCCAGCTTTATCAGCTGAGGGGCCGTGTCGGACGTTCCAACCGGACGGCATATGCGTTTTTGATGTACCGACGCAACAAAATGCTGAAGGAGATTGCGGAGAAACGTCTCTCAGCGATCCGGGAATTTACGGAGCTGGGAAGCGGATTCAAGATCGCGATGCGGGACCTGGAGATCCGCGGGGCCGGAAATCTGCTGGGCAGCGAGCAGCACGGCCATATGGAGGCTGTGGGATATGACCTTTACTGCAAGCTTTTGAATGAGTCCGTCAAGGAGCTGCAGGGACAGACTGCGCCCCAGGAGGAGTACGAGACGGTCATTGATATGGATATTGACGCCTTTATACCGGAGCGTTACATTAAAAATGAGTACCAGAAGCTGGATATTTATAAGCGTATCGCGGGAATTCAGACGGAAGAGGAGTATGACGACATGCTGGAGGAGCTTATGGACCGCTTTGGCGAACCGCCGCGTTCCGTCCAGAATCTGCTGATGATCGCCCGGCTGCGGGCAATGGCCCACGAGGCGTATATCACAGAGCTGACGCAGAAGGGGGACGAGATCAGAATCGTCATGTTTGAGAAAGCACGGATCGATACGACGAAGATCGACGGCCTTCTGAAATATTACAAGGGAAAACTGAAATTTAAGGTTGATACAAGTCCGTATTTCATCTATGCGAGGCCAAAGGTGAGCAAAAAGGAAAATGAAAATGTGATACAGACGGTGAAGGAGCTGGTGGCATCGGTACAGACTCTGAGCAGCTCTGAAAAAAATGTTGCGGTATAAGGAAAAAAAGATTATAATGAGACAATGAGTGTAGCTGTTTGGACAGTTAAAATAAGCTTAGTACAGAAGGATGCGCCGGGCGGAAAACGTAACAACGGCAGATCATTCTGTTTGCACCATATAAGGGGCGAAGAATGGAGGAAATCATGAAGAAAGGTTTAAAGAAGGCAGCCGTTTTCGGTCTGGGCGCCAGTCTTGCTCTGACATCCCTGGCAGGCTGCTCCAAAAAAGAAAAATTTGACACAGAGGCAGCGGCGATTACAGTAAATGACGATACTGTTTCAGCCGGCGTAGTGAATTTTGCAGTCCGTTACAATCAGGCAGGGTATGAGTCTCTGTACATGTCTCTTGGACTGACAGACCCGTTCAGCCAGGATCTGTACGGCTACGGTACTACGCTGGGCGATGATGTGAAGTCCCAGCTTGCCACGCAGCTCAGCCATGCGCTGCTGGCAGAGCAGAAGATGGGAGACTATGATGTTTCCCTTTCCGATGAAGATAAAGAGAAGATTTCGGCGGCAGCGGCAGCTTTTGTTGCGGCAAATGACGCAGAGGTTCTGGAAAATATCGGAATTACCCAGGCCAGCGTTGAGCGTTATCTGGAGCTGACTGTGATCCAGGACAGAGTAGAAGCGGGAATGTCAGCCGATGTGGATACAGAGGTATCCGATGAGGAAGCCGCACAGAGAAAGATTCAGTATGTGCTGTTCACACCGGAATCTGAAACAGAGGAGTCTGAGACGGAGGAAGGCTCAGAGGCCGAGACGGCAGAGGAGACGACGGAAGCCTCCAAGACTGATGCGGCAGAGGAGACGGAGGAAGAGACTGCCGGCGAGACAAAAGAGGATGCCGCAGCTGAGACCGAATCCGAGACCGCTGTTCTGACAGAGAACGGTACGACAAAGACACAGGCGGCACAGGAAACAGAGACCGAGGCTGCTGACACAAAGGCAGAGGAGACCGAGGAAGTAACGGAAGCTGCTGATACAGAGGAAACAGAAGAGGTATCTGAGGCTGCCGATACAGAGGCCGATACAGAAGAGGAGACCGAGACGGAGACAGAGGATCCGGAAACGGCAGCAGCCAAGGAGAGAGCCCGGGTACATGCGGAGGAGCTGCTGGAGAAGCTTCAGGCCGGAGAAGCATTTGAGGATGCGGCGGAGGAAGTTGGCAAGACTGTGAATACGACGACCTTTGGCTCTGACTATTCCATCACAGAGCTTGTAGAGGCTACGGACGGCCTGGCAGATGATACCCTGATCGAGACTCCGGTGGAGACAGCGAACGGCTATTACGTAGTTAAGCTGGTTTCACAGCTTGACCGGGATGCGACAGACAACAAGAAAGAAACAATCGTAAATCAGCGCAAGCAGGAGCGTATTTCCGAGCTGTATACGGAGTGGGAAGAAGCAGGAGAAGTCTCCGTAGATTCAGAGGTAATGGCGACGATTACCTTTGACTATCATCTGGTACAGCCGACGGAAGCTGAGACTGACACAGCCCAGACAGAGAGTGCGGAGATAGAAACAGAGTCTGAGACGGGGGCAGCTGAGACGGAGGAAGAAGTATCAGAAACGGAAACTGAGGCAGTGGAAACAGAGGTTTTGACAGAAGCGTCAGAAACAGAAGCAGCAGAGAGCGAGACTGCGGAGGAATAAAAAGTATATAGCAAAGATAGCCGCAGATTCAAAAATGAATTTGCGGCTATTGTTATACTGCAGGAAAGTTCCGGCCGCTGGCGCTATTGCCATACGATAGAAAATCCTTTATAATCAGTGTATGGCCGGAAGGCCTGTATCTTGGTATATGTTTTTGGGGAGAATATAATGGAAGAAACAGAGAAAGTACCAGAGAAGAAAATCCGCCGTCCTAAGGTTTATTCCGGTGAAGGATACGTTCCAGGAGAAAAATCTGCGTCGCGGAGACAGCGCAGACCGGAGGAGAAAAGCGCTGCGCCGAAGACTTTGCATTCTTCCAGCCTGCAGGAAAAGCTGGAGCTGCGCCGAAAAAGAAAAGTGAGACGTGTTTTTTATTGCCTGGGGGCGGTATTTGCAGCTGCATATATAGCGGTAGCTGTTTATTTCAGCTTTCATTTTTATAATGACACGTATGTCTATGGGATTGACTGCAGTCATAAAACAGTTTCTGAGGTGAAAGCTGAGGTTGAGAATAAGCTGAGCGGCTACGTGTTGGAGATCCAGGAGCGTCAGGAAAAAACAGAGACGATATCGGCGTCGCAGATTGATCTTCGGTATGTGGATAATGGCGGGATAGACCGGACAATGAAAGAGCAGAAGGCGTATATCTGGCCGGTTATGATGCTGTTGGAACCGGGACAGGGGGATTCTGTTTTTTTTTCTTATGACCGGAGCCTTGCGCAGTCCAGGATCAATGCGTTGGAATGTATGAACAGTGTGCTTGCGATCGCTCCAAGGAACGCTTACATTGAGGCAACAGATACCGGATTCGAAGTTGCCAGCGAAATAATGGGTACAACGCTGGATCAGGAAAAGACAAAAGAGACCGTATTGTCTGCGCTGGACAGAGGGGCAGTTCGTGTTTCTCTTGACGAGGAGAAATGCTATATTGACCCGGAAATTTACCAGGATAATGAAGAGCTTCAAAGCGATGCGGCAGCCATGAGCGAGCTTGCAAAAGCGAGCATCATATATACATTCGGGGATGAGAGGGAAATTGTGAATGCAGCACTGATCCGTGACTGGATCGTAGAGCTGACAGATGGCTCTTTTGTTATTGATGATATGTGCGTGACCAATTATGTGGAATCTCTTGCGGCAAAGTATGATACCTTTGGCCTGCCTCTGGATTTTTATACCTCGATTGGGACTACAGTTACCCTGGCCGGAGGAGATTATGGATGGTGCATTGATCAGGATGCCACGGTGGTGGAGCTTTTGAATGCTCTGGCCAGCGGATATCGTGGGGAAATGGAGCCGGTATATCTGTATTCTGCCATGAGCCATGATAATCAGGGAATAGGGTATACGTATGTGGAGATCTGTATTTCACAGCAGCGTATGTGGTGTTATCAGGACGGGAACCTGATTGTAGATACTCCCGTGGTCACCGGCAATCCGAATAAAGGAAATGCAACGCCCTCCGGCGGCGTATGGGCCATTGATGCGAAAAAGCGCGATGCGATCCTGACCGGAGAGGGATATACTTCCCCAGTGGATTACTGGATGCCTTTTAATGGAGATGTTGGAATTCACGATATGCAGCAGAGAGCGTATTTTGGAGGAAGCATATATTTGACGAATGGTTCTCATGGCTGCGTTAATACACCATATGATCAGGTACAGATAATTTACAATGCAGTATCGATCGGAACTCCTGTGATTGTATATGAGTAAGAACAGGGAGCGGCGATTTAACACTTTACTGGGGGAAAATATCATGCTATAATCAAAAAATATTTGAGGTATTGGGGAAAGGATAATGGGGAAGAAGAAAAAGCAGGAAAAGGAAAAGAAGCGTAAAGACAAGGGAGAGAAGCTGCTGAAACCAGATAAAAAAGGAAAATTTCCTAAAGAAGAAAAACAGTCAAGGCCGGAAAAACAGCCAAAGTTGGAAAAACAGTCAAAGCCGGAGCAGAGTTTACAGCCGGAAAAGCAATTACGCTCTGATATGGAATTAACTGCCGGTGAGGTTTCTCCGGAAGTATTTCGGGCGCTTGGCGATGAAAGCCGCATGCAGATTCTTGAGCTTTTGAAGGACAGAGAGGTGTGCGCCGGCGATTTGCTGCAATCCCTGAATATTGTGCAGTCTACCTTATCCCACCATATGAAGATTCTGGTGGAGACAGGCATCGTGCGGTGCAGAAAGCAGGGAAAAAGATCCTGTTATTCGATTGATAAGGACATGCTGAGAAAAATCAGTGCATACATCATGAAGTGGAGCTGAAAAAATGAGCAGAATCAGATATTGTGAAAACTGTGGGAGCCCTTTGCAGCCGGGGGTAAGATTTTGTGAGAATTGCGGCGCTCCGGTTTTGCCGGAAAAAGGTCAGGGACAGGTTAAAAATCCGCAGGTTCAGGATAGACCTCAGAGAAGCCGGCAGCCGCAGACATCCCCAGCACATCAGCAGGAAGAAGAGCGGAGAAGAAGATACCGACAGGAAAGGCTTGAGAGTGACTGGCAGCAGTCCTGGGACCGGGAGCCTCCGGAGGAGGATGAAAAGGCCATTACTCCGGTTCAGTACGTTTTGATCGGTCTTGCAGTGGTTTTGCTGATCGCTCTGATCGTATTTGGAATTTTCTGGGTGACGGGAAGAAGTACGAATAAGAGTGACAGAGACCGGAATGCCGGTCAGACGGCGGCTGTTCAGTCGGAAAAGCTGGAAAGCGAGAGCGAAGGCCCTATTGTGATCCAGGACGGCGCAGGGACAGCAAAGCAAACGGAGACGCAAAAGCAGTCCGAGACTTCGCCCCAGACAGAGGCGGACATTGTTTTGAATTATCCTGAGTT
This sequence comes from Lachnospiraceae bacterium, assembly GCA_030524705.1. Taxonomy (GTDB): domain Bacteria; phylum Bacillota; class Clostridia; order Lachnospirales; family Lachnospiraceae; genus Choladousia. The sequence goes on from JAUNGD010000029.1 coordinate 23,090, forward strand.
TACCGTGACGCTGCCGGGAAGCTGGAAGGGAAAATACGGTATCACCCAGGGAGCTGATTACTATACCTTCTATCAGCAGGCCTCTAAGGCGAAGGGAAGCGCAGGAGCGCTGTTTACGATTTCCCGATACAAGGATACTTCCTATAAGGAGCTGCCGAATTATGAGGTGCTCGGGACAGGAAACGGCGCTGCATTTGTTTTCCGCAAGCCGACGGATGTGCAGTTTGCGGCGGATGATGCCGCTGTTACCCAGGAGTATCAGTCGATGGCCCAGGATGTGGATACGATAAAGGCCGGTATCAAAATACTGGTATCCGGCGATGGGCCGGCAGAAACTGAAGCGGTTCAGATACAGACCCAGGCGCAAACTCAGCCGCAGACCCAGCCGGAGACTCAGCCTCAAACAGAAGCCCAGGCGGCTTCCGGCGGATATATCCCCGAGAGTTCTCAAAGAGCGGTGACAGAGTCAGACGTTTCGAATATGAGCTATGATGATCTGCAGATGGCGATCAACGAAATTTATGCAAGGCATGGAAGAAAGTTTAACGATCCGGATATACAGGCTTATTTCAACAGCCAGCCGTGGTATCAGGGTATCATAGATCCGGATGATTTCAGTGACAGCGTATTCAGCGCGACTGAAAGTCAGAACATCCAGTATCTTTTGAAGAAGATGGGATTACAATAGGAATCAGGCATTTGTTCACAAGGGAGTGAGAGAGCAGGATCATTCCCTTTGAATTTTGCATGGGGAATTCCGGGAGTCTCCATTGCCGAAAAAGAGAGGAGAATTATTATGATACAAAGTGACGTAGACAGAAAAATAAGAGACATCAGGCTGGCAGAGCTGGTAAAGTACTGTATGATTTCCGGCGCTCTGGATCTGAACCTGTATGAGGAGTACGATGTCAAACGCGGACTGCGTGAGTCAGACGGAAAGGGCGTCCTGACGGGACTTACAGAGATATCAGACGTCGTTGCTTTTAAAACAGAAAACGGAAAAAAAGTACCTCAGGAGGGCCAGCTTTTTTATCAGGGCTATAATATCATGGAGCTGAAGGAGGGCTTTTCAAAACGGAAGTTTAATTACGAGGAGATCACGTATCTGCTGCTTTTTGGGGCCCTGCCCAACCGCCAGCAGCTGGATTCCTTTATCGAGATACTCAGCCAGTACCGCGAGCTGCCGAACAAATTTGTCCGGGATGTTATCATGAAGGCGCCGAGTATGGATATCATGAATGCATTGCAGAGAAGCGTGCTGACGCTGTATTCCTACGATGAGAATCCAGATGACATCTCAATACCGAACGTATTGAAGCAGTGCCTGTCGCTGATCGCTACGTTCCCTCTGATTTCCGTGTATGCGTATCATGCGTACCAGCATTATCATAATGATAAGAGCCTCGTGATCCGTTATCCGAAGCCGGAGCTTTCCACAGCGGAAAATATTCTTCGGATTCTGAGAACCGACGGGCAGTATACCGAGCTGGAGGCCAGAGTATTGGATATTGCACTGGTGATTCATGCAGAGCACGGCGGCGGTAATAACTCCACCTTTACGACTCATGTCGTATCCTCCACCGGTACGGATACATATTCGGCTGTCGCTTCTTCTCTGGGTTCTCTGAAGGGGCCGAAGCACGGCGGTGCGAATCTGAAGGTCGAGAATATGTTTGCGGATATTAAAGAGCACGTCCGCAACTGGGGAAATGATGATGCGATCCGGGATTATCTGACAAAGATTATCAATAAGGAAGCCTTCGATCAAAGCGGTCTGATATATGGAATGGGACATGCAGTTTACACGCTGTCCGATCCCCGGGCGGTTATCCTGAAGGAATATGCGAAGTCACTTTCCATCGAGAAGGGCAGAACGGACGAATTTGAGCTCTATGAAAAGGTAGAGCGAATCGCTTCCGAAATGCTGACCAGCAGAAAGAATCTGCATAAGCCGATCTGCTGCAACGTCGATTTTTACAGCGGATTTGTATATTCCATGCTGGGCATCCCGAAGCAGATGTTCACTCCGATCTTTGCGATTTCCCGTATTGCAGGGTGGAGCGCCCACCGTATCGAAGAGCTGGTAAACGCGGGAAAGATCATACGTCCGGCTTACAAATACGTGGGACATCACAGGCCATATGTGGATCTGGATGAGAGATAACTATTTATAAATACTCTTATAAAAATAATAAGCTGAGCATAGAAAAACTAAGAGTAAAAAAAGCTGAGCATAGAAAAAGTTAAGAATAGCAAAAGCTAGGAACAAAAAGCCTCGAGGCAATGCAGAAAGGACTGCATCCCCGGGGCTTTTATATCTACTGAAGGAGGCCATGCCATGAAAGCTTCCTGTCTCCCAAAGGACTTATATACCAGAGGCTTTTTGAATCAGAAATTTTCCGGGGACAGAAAGCGGACGCACTGAAGCGCATAGTAAATTCCGCAGAGCGTATCCGTCCCGGAGGAATGGCCGATTTTACAGAAGAGGGCCAGCATTTCGGAGGCGGAGGGGAGAGCGGTGAGCCGGTTTACCGCAAGGCTGAACTGCCCCTGAAGCGCGCAGCGCAGGAACGCGGCGCTGATGTCGTTCGTATCCCCCAGATGACCTTTTATCTGTGCCGACAGCGTCAGGGCAAAGGGGTGAGCGCGGTATCCTGCCAGAATAAGTCCGGCGAGGACTCCGCAGAGAAAATCATCACCGCCGGGGGTCAGCCCCAGGCCGAGGCCGATCAGGCGGCACAGGACGGCGGCGGCATCCTCCCAGCAGCAGCCCTGAAGCAGACGGTCCGCATCAGAGAGCCGTCTTTGCGCGGCGGCGAGAAAGGGGATGCTCTCTGCGCGGGCTCTGTCTGTGAAAAGAAGCTCAAAGCTTCCGGCGTCCCGCAGGCTCAGCGCATGAAATATTTCCTTTTGCAGGTAAGTGCAGGCTTCGCTGGAGAGATCTTTGGACAGCCCGAGATTATGTATAGAGGCCGTTTGCAGGTCAAAAAGGCAAGTGCCGTTTGTGCCGTTTACCAGAATGACGTGGTCCTGTACCAGGACGGAGGCTCCGGGGCTTAATGCCAGGGCGTTGATCTCCCCGGCAGTCAAATTGGTGATAAGGCTGATGGGAGACAGAGGTGATCCGGCAGCCTGAAGCGCCAGCAGCTCCCCCTCCAGAGCGAGATTGACTGTTTTGCGGTAAACAGAATGAACGATTCCGTATATAGAAGGCTTTCTCAGCAGTCCGACGGCATAGTCGGAGGCGGTTGTAACGGCATATTTCACAGGATTCATAATGGCAGGTTCCTTTCACAAATATTAATGGTATGGTATCAAAAAAGGAGAGGAGAGACAATGGAAAAATGATTAAAATGCTAAAAACCAGTTTTTAATTTTTAAAGCAAAATTTTAAAACGTACAAATAGCCAAATTTTCCGGATGATATGAAAAAATTAAAATTGACAGGAAAATAACAAAGGTTATCTATACAATATGCACAAAAAACGGGATGGAAATTCTATATTCCAGTGTATTGTGTTTTTGTATAAATTCAAGTACAATCAAAATCAGCAATAAAAAAAGGTTGACCGGAACTAAAAAAATTGCACAAGGAGGAAAAGAAGTATGTATGATGTATTAGTGAAGAACGGCAGGATCGTTACAGCTGATGCAGTAACGGAGGGGAATATTGCTGTCAAGGACGGAAAGATCGCAGCAATACTTGCATCAGGTGTGGAGCCGGAAGCATCCAGAGTGATCGACGCAGCAGGAAAATATGTATTTCCGGGCGCCATCGATACCCATGCACATCTGAATGATCCGGGGTATGAGTGGCGTGAGGACTATGAGCACGGCACGGCGGCGGCAGCGGCAGGCGGATACACCACGATCATTGACATGCCGCTTCAGAATGAGCCGGCCCTGACCAATGCGGACCTGTTTGACAAGAAGGTGGCGGCAGTGGATGCGAACGCATATGTGGATTACTGTTTTTGGGGCGGACTGGTACCGGACAATTTCGATGACCTGAAGGGCCTGCATGACAAAGGCTGTGTGGCGTTCAAATCCTTTATCGGACCGGTGTCTCCAGATTACAGCTCCCTGAGCTATGGACAGGCATACGAAGCCATGGAGAGGATCAAGGAGTTCGGCGGACGCGCGGGGTTCCACTGCGAGGATTTTTCCATGATCAAGTGGCAGGAGCAGCGCATGATAAAGGAAGGCCGTCTCGACTGGCAGGGCTTCCTGGATTCCAGACCGGTACTGGCAGAGATGCTGGCTACGGTGGATATCATTGAGATCGCCAAGGCTACGGGATGCAAGGCACACATTTGCCATGTCAGCAGTCCGGATGTGGCGCAGAAAATTAAAGAGGCCCAGCAGGAGGGCTATGACATTACCGCAGAGACCTGCTCTCATTATCTCAGCATGACGGACAAGGACGTGATCGCGAACGGACCGCTGTTTAAGTGCGCGCCGCCGCTTCGCTCCCAGGAGGAAGTGGACCGGCTGTGGTCCTATGTAGAGGACGGCACCTTCAGTGGTATTGCCAGCGACCATTCACCGTGCTCCTACGATGAGAAATTCAACGAGATCCTCGGGAACAAGATTACCAATGTATTCGAGGTGTGGGGCGGCATCAGCGGTATCCAGAGCGGTTTCCAGGTGGCATTCCATGAGGGCTGTGTGAAGCGCGGCGTATGTCCTTCTGTGCTGGCAAACGCTATGGTGGTCCAGCCGGCGAAGGCCTTTGGTATTTATGGCAGAAAGGGCGACTTAAAGCCTGGCTTCGATGCGGATCTTGTCATCATTGATCCGGAAAGAGAGTGGGAGATCACCAGCGAGTCCCTGCATTATGTAAATAAGATTTCTGCATTTGTAGGCATGAAGGGCAAGGGACTTCCGGTGGTTACGATGATCCGCGGAAGCGTCGTTGCAGAAGACGGCAAAATAACAGGTGAAAAGGGGTATGGAAGCCTGATCACAAGAATTGACTGATTAGAGGGAAATCAGTGTTTTGAAAGGAGAGCGAAAGATGAGTATAGTTGATAATAAAAATCTGAATCCGGAGCTGGTTAAAAATGTGGATCCGGATCTGCAGCCGACGAAAAAACGTATCATGGGTCCCGTATCCTATGCGGCAAGCTTTATGGGCGGCTGCGTATCCATCGGTACCTTTTCCATGGGCGCCGGCCTGATCGGCGTGCTGACGGTGGGGCAGGCGATCCTGGCAATGGTCATCGGATGTCTGGTCATTGCGATTGCCTTGGTATTTATTGGCAACTGCGGCCATAAATACGGTATCCCTTATACGGTACAGCTTCGAAGCAGCTTCGGTACCACGGGTATCAAGATTCCCGGCCTTCTGCGCGGTGTGCCGGCGATCATCTGGTTCGGTTTTCAGAGCTGGGTAGGCGCGGGCGCGATCAACAGCTGCCTGAAGATATTGTTTGGCTTTGACAATCTGCCGGTAATATATGTGCTGTTCACGGCGCTTCAGGTCGCTCTGGCCATCAAGGGCTTCGAGGGAATCAAATGGATGGAGAACATCTCCTGTGTATTTATTATTGCGATCCTGATTTATATGCTTTACGTTGTCAATACACAGTTCGCGACGGAAATCAATGACGTATTCTCCGGAATCAAGGGTACATGGGGCATGCCGTTCTGGGCAGCGACCACATCCTTCCTGGGTATTTATTCGACCATGATCGTAAACGCTTCGGACTATGCCCGCAATGTGGAGCACAAGGTAGGGCCGGTCTTCACAGGAAGCATTTACACGGTGGCGATTCTTCCGGTTACTCTGTTCATGGGCCTGATCGGACTTCTTGTAACGGCAGCTACCGGAAACAGCGACCCGGTGGTGGTATTCTCCACGACCATGGGAAGCAAATTCCTTACCATCGTGACCCTTTTGTTCATTGCATTTGCGCAGGTAACGACGAACGTGCTGAACAACATCGTTCCGCCGTCCTATGTATTGATGGAGTCCTTCCATATGAAATGGTCTCACGCGACGGTGCTGGTGGGCATTCTGTCCGCGTGTTGCATGCCGTGGAAGCTTGTTACGGATGAATCCGCAGCAGGACTGAACCTGTTCACGCAGTTCTACTCTGCATTCTTAGGGCCGATCTTTGCGGTAATGGTGGTGGACTACTATATTCTCCGGAAGCAGAAGCTGGATATCAACGATATGTATGATAAGGAAGGCGCGTTTAAGGGAATCAACTGGGCGGCAGTCATTGCCATCATCATCGGTTCTCTGTGCTCGCTGCTGGTGGTACAGCTGTCCTGGTACGTGAGCCTGATCCCCACCGGAGTGGCTTATTATTTCCTGATGAAGGTCATGAAGAGCTCCAAATCCTTCCGCAAGGGTACTATTTTTGAATAATATGATGTTAGAATCAAAAGATGCCATGCTAAAACCACTTATGTGCAAGCACATCGTGGTTTATGACTTTTGACTCTGGCATCATGATAACGTACGGCAACAGGGCTGGCAGAAACGTATCGAAGGGTTTCTACACGGCCCTGTTGCCATATATGGAGAATAGCAGGTACGACTTGCTGTGAAAATTATTGTTCTTTAAGAAAGCTCAGGGTAGCTTCCAGAAGCTGACCGGTGAAGGGATCCTCCGGGTCCCGGTCGAAGTCATGTTCATTTCCGGAGGCGATAAAGCGCACGGCGTGATATTTATTGCAGAGCTCCAGAAATTCTGCGTACGGCACGTCCGGATCTCCGGTGCTGTGGGCGCAGAACAGAGGGCAGGGCAGTGTATCGCAGGTGCGGAGGGAATAATTCAGATAGAAAAATTTTTCCCGGCCTGTATAGATGAGCTGCTTCCAGCTGCCGGTCTGCCTTGCATAGACATAGATGCTGTAATGCGTATCAAGACTGCCGTCGGCGTCGGGCGTCTTTGCGGCGTGGTCCAGGCAGGACTCCTCCACGGGAGGCAGGCTGCAGTACCAGGAAGAGGGCGTGCAGAACCAGTTGTCGCACAAAAATCCGTACCCATAGTAGGAGAGGATTCCCTTTGGCGGCTGCAGGAGCCGGCCTCCGGCAGCCGCGATCAGACAGAGATATGCGCCGGCGGAACGGCCCCAGAGATAGTAGGGGAGCGTGCTGTCGGTGTAGGCGGCATCGCTTTCGCAGGCGCTGTTTATGGAATGGCAGACGTCCTCAAGGATCATCTCAAGTCCTGCGGCAGGGGCCAGTGGGTAATCATAGGCAATGATATCATATCCGGCTCCGGTCAGAGCGGCGATATGGCCCTCCGGCAGATCGCGCCGGGAGCCGTAGAGCAGCCCGCCGCCGTGAAAATACAGGATGCGCGCCTTTGTGGGCACGCTGGTATCGGTGTATACTGTGGTCCGTTTGACATACGGTGCATCGGTCAATTGGTAATCTTTTGTTTCAAGCATAGGCGTCTCCTTAAAATATGGTTGTCCACATCCGTTTAATATTTGAAATTATTTTAGCAATTAAAAAAGGGTTTTGCAAGATAAAAATAATATTTGCGGAGGAAGATCAGGATTTTAAATTGTGGATTTCCGGTATTTAATGCATATTCAACAAAAAAATATTGTGAATTTAGTATAAAAAGTCAATTGAAAAATGCGGAGAAAATTGCCATAATTGAATTATAAAAACTGGTTGACCAGTTCAAGAAAAATATGTGAGATATTAAAAACGAAACCACAATAAGAAAGTGAGGAAATGAAATGAGCTATTTAAACAATCAGATTGGATATCGCGAGGAGCTTCTGGCAACACGTTCCGTAGTAAGAAAAGAGAATTTTGTTTTACTTGAGCCGGACGGACTGGTAAAGAACAGCATTCCGGGATACGTAAACTGCGATGTGACGATTCTGGGCTCACCTGCCATGGGCGCTTCTTTTGCTGATTATCTTGTAACTGTACATGCAGGCGGAAAAAATGAAAAATTCGGCGGTGAGGGCCTGGAGTCCTTCCTGTATGTGGTAGAGGGCGAAGTGACGGTAAAGAATGCGGACAAAGAAGCAGTCCTCACAAAGGGCGGATACATCTACTCCCCGGCCGGAAATCTGGTCTCTTTCGAGAATAAGGGCGAGGCGGATGCGACGCTGTACACCTACAAGCGCAGATACGAGAAGGTGGAGGGCTATGAGATGCCGGAAACCATCGTAGGAAATGACAATGACCTTCCGTGGATCTCATATGAAGGCATGGAGAACTGCTACATCAAGGATTTCCTTCCGGCAGCAGGAGATTTCCGTTTCGACATGAATATGCATATCCTGAAATTCAATCTGGGCGCTTCCCACGGATATATCGAGACCCATGTGCAGGAGCACGGCATGCTGTTCCTGACCGGAAAGGCAATGTACCGTCTCGATGACGAGTGGATCCCGGTAAAGAAGGGCGACTATGTATTTATGGATGCTTACTGCCCGCAGGCATGCTACGCAGTAGGAAAGGATGAGGACCTTACCTACATCTACTCCAAGGACTGCAACAGAGACGTACAGCTTTAATAATAGAAAACAGAATTGTGGAAAAGAGAAGAAGGAGGTTTTACGATGAAACTTTCACGAGATGAGCTGAAGGGCCTGATGAAAAACAAAATGATGAAAGCAGGACTTCCGGAGGATCAGGCAGAGATCGTATCCGAGATCCTGACCTGGTCCGACGAGAGAGGCTACCATTCTCACGGAGCAGTCCGTGTGGAGTATTACAGTGAGCGTATTGCAAAGGGAGGCTGGACTATCAACCCGGATTTCAAATGGGATGTGACGGGTCCCTGCTCGGCGATTTTTGACGGCGACAACGCCAGCGGCTATGTGGCAGTGAAATATGCGATGGAAAAGGCCATTGATATGGCAAAGGAAAACGGCGTGGCGATCGTGGGTGTAAAGAATATCGCACACAGCGGTGCCCTTGGCTACTATACAGAGATGGCAGCGGATGCCGATATGACGGCGATCACGTTCTGCCAGTCCGATCCGATGGCCGTACCCTACGGCGGAACAGAGCCGTATTACGGGACGAACCCGATCTCCTTCGGAGCTCCGACAGCGGACGGCCGCAAGGTGATTTTCGATATGGCGACAACGGTGCAGGCATGGGGTAAGATCCTTGACAAGAGAGCGAGAAATCTGGAGATCCCCTCCGACTGGGCCGTGGATGAGGAGGGAAATCCCGTTACGGATCCGCACAAAGTAAATGCTCTGATGCCGATCGCAGGCGCAAAGGGCTATGGCCTGATGATGCTGGTGGATGTATTCTCCGGCGTACTTCTGGGCGTACCCTTCGGTAAGCATGTCAGCTCGATGTACCATGACCTTTCTGAGGGAAGAGGACTTGGCCAGCTGATTATCGTGATGGACCCGAACCGTTTCGTTGGTCTTGACGCATTCAAACAGAGCATGTCGCAGGTATGTGACGAGCTTGGCGAGATGAAGCCGGCTCCGGGCTTTGACAAGGTAAATTATCCGGGCGAGCGGGCCGTACAGAGAAAAGAAAAACAGATGGCGACAGGCGGTATCGATATTGCAGATGATGTTTACGAATATCTGATCAGCGATAAGGTACACAGCTACAGCAAGAGCTACGACCACAAAAACAGATTTGCAGATTAAGGAGAGAAAAAATGTTAAGAACAGTTGTTAAAAAAGGCAGCTACCATGATTCCGTAGTGCTGATGCTCCTCACAAATCATATTTCCACGATTGAGGGCGTAAAGAAAGTTTCGATTATGATGGCGACTCCGGCAAATAAGGATATTTTCAAGCAGAGCGGCCTTGATACAGAGGAGTTGATGGCGGCCACAGCCAACGACATGGTAGTCGTGGCGGATGTGGATGACGAGGGTCTTCTGGATACCATCATGGCAGAGACCGAAGAATTTTTCAAAAAGCAGTCCACCGAGAGCGAAGGAAAGAAAGCCGCTGAGAGCGTAAAGAACTGGGACAAGGCGCTGAAGAAGATGCCGGATGCGAATCTGGCAGTCATCTCCATCCCGGGCGCATACGCAGCTCTGGAGGCGGACCGTGCTCTGGACGAGGGACTGAACGTATTTATGTTCAGCGACAACGTGACCATCGAGGATGAGAAGGCACTGAAGGAAAAGGCTCACAGCAAGGGGCTTTCCGTGATGGGCCCCGACTGCGGCACGGGAATCATTCAGAGCGTGCCTATCGCATTTACAAATAAAGTAGCTCCTGGCTCCATCGGCATTATCGGGGCTTCCGGAACAGGTATTCAGGAGCTGACGACGATCATTGACCGTCTGGGCGAAGGCGTGACGAATGCCATTGGTATCGGCGGACGGGACCTGAACGCAGCTATCGGCGGTATCACTATGATGGATATGATCGACGCTATGGAGGACGACGATTCCGTTAAGGTGCTGATCATCATCTCCAAGCCGCCTGCAAAGGAAGTAAGAGACAAGATCTCCGCAAGACTCAGCAGCTTCAGCAAGCCGGTAGTCACCCTGTTCGTGGGCGAGAAGCCGGAGTATCATGAGGAGAATTTCTATCATACCTATACACTGGATGAGGCGGCGCGTCTCGCAGTCAGCCTCGTAAGAGGAGAAGAGGTGCCGGAGGCGACTGCCGATGTGGACGAGTCCACCTTCTTTAAGGCAGAAGAAAAGAAGACCATCAAGGCGTACTATTCAGGCGGAACTCTGGCAAATGAGGCCGCTATGCTGATCAAGGACGCGCTGGGCTGCACCGTACCTCCGGAGGATATTGAGGGATACATGCTGCAGCTTGACGGCAACGTGGTAGTGGATCTGGGCGACGATGCATATACCCAGGGCAAGCCGCATCCGATGATCGACCCGGCAAAGAGAATTGAGTGCATGCAGAGCGCAGTGGATGATGAGTCCACCGGCGTTATCCTGTTGGATATCATGCTGGGCTACGGCTCCCATGCAGATATGGCAGGAGCTCTCCTTCCGTCCATCATCGAGCTTCGGGACAAGGCAAAGGCACAGGGAAGAAAGGTATTCTTCGTGGCAACGGTCTGCGGAACGAGAACAGACTTCCAGGGCTACGATGAGGCAGTAAATAAATTAAAAGAGGCAGGCGTGATCGTATGTGAGAACAACAAGCTCGCATGCCGTACCGCGATCCGGGCCATCGGAAGAGATTTTGAGGAGCCGGTAAAGGAGATCCGCCCGAAACAGGTAGTGGAGGTGGAGAAATCAGCGCCGTCCGATAAGCTGCGGGAGCTCCTTTCCGAGAAGCCGCGGATCATCAACATCGGTCTGAAGAGCTTTGCGGACGTCTGCGAGGAGTTCGGCTGCGAAGTCGTACAGTATGACTGGATGCCTCCTGCAGGCGGAAACGTGGAGCTGATTAAGGTTCTGAATTTCCTGAGAAATTATGAGGGCATCGACGAGAAGAACCGTGAGGTCATTGCAAAGGTCGTGGCCAGCCAGCCGATCCTGAAGGATAATGTTCGGGCAAAGGAAGTGATTCCGGAGCTTGCCGAGGGCAAGGTCATCCTTCATGCAGGCCCGCCGGTGGCATATGAGAACATGCCGGATCCGATGCAGGGCTCCTGCGTAGGCGCCGTTCTGTTCGAGGAGTGGGCGGATAATGAGGCTGACGCAAGAAAGATGCTGGAGGGCGGAGAGATCAAATTCATTCCGTGCCATCACTGCAACGCGGTAGGCCCCATGGGAGGTATCACCTCTCCGAACATGGCAGTATTCGTAGTAGAAAATGAGACAGGCGGCAACAGAGCTTACTGTACGATGAACGAAGGCATCGGCAAGGTGCTCCGCTTCGGCGCATATTCCGAGGAGGTCGTGAACCGTCTTCGCTGGATGAGAGACGTTTTGGGTCCGACTCTTGGCAGAGCGCTCCGCTCTATGCCCAACGGCCTGGCGCTGAATCCGCTGATCGCAAAGGCGGTTGCCATGGGCGATGAGTTTCATCAGAGAAATATTGCGGCATCTCTTGCTTTCCTGAAGGAGATGGCTCCGATTATCACGAAGATGGATATGGATGAGAAGGATCGCTTTGACGTGATCAAGTTCCTGGCAGATACGGACCAGTTCTTCCTGAACATCATGATGGCTACAGGCAAGGCTGTTATGGATGACGCCCGCAAGGGAACGGACGGCACCATCGTTACCGCTATGTGCCGCAACGGCTATGAGTTCGGTATCCGCATCGCGGGTATGGGCGACGAGTGGTTCACCGGTCCGGTCAATACGCCTCAGGGCCTGTACTTTACGGGATACGATGCAGAGGACGCCTGCAAGGATATGGGCGACTCCGCCATCACAGAGACCTTCGGCGTGGGCGGCATGGCGATGATCGCAGCTCCGGCTGTTACACGTTTCGTAGGTGCGGGCGGATACGAGGATGCGCTTCGTACCTCTAACGAGATGATGGAGATCTGTATCGACCGCAACCCGAACTTTACGGTTCCGACCTGGAACTTCCAGGGCATCTGCCTTGGCATCGATGCAAGGCTCGTGGTTGAGAAGCAGATCACCCCGGTCATCAATACGGGTATCGCTCACCGCATCGCAGGCTACGGCCAGGTGGGAGCAGGTACGGTACATCCGCCGATCGAATGCTTTGAGAAGGCAATCACGGCGTATGCAAAGAAATTGGGATATCAAGGTTAACCATTTGTGCCCTCTCAGGGACTGACGTTTTCCCGCAAAGGTCAGGAGACTGCTTTTGCGGGAGTCACCCTGAAACGCCGCGTGGTGGCTTTTGTATATAAGGAGGTTTTATGGAAAAGAAAAAGGTTGTTATTGCCCTCGGAGGAAATGCCCTCGGAAAGGATATTGAGGAGCAGAAGGAGGCAGTAGCAAAGACGGCGAAGGTGATCGTGGATCTGGCGGAGCAGGGGCTGGATATCATCATCACTCACGGAAACGGTCCGCAGGTGGGGATGATCCAGAAGGCGATGGACAATCTGATCTGTGAGTCAGACAATTACAAGCAGGTCCCGCTTCCCACCAGCGTAGCCATGAGCCAGGGATACATCGGTATTGATCTGCAAAATGCGATCAAGTATGAGCTGTATGCCAGAGGCATTGACGGCAAGGTCTCTACGATCCTTTCACAGGTGGAGGTGGACCCGGAGGACGAGGCATTTCAGAACCCGACGAAGCCGATCGGCCGTTTCATGACAAAGGAAGAGGCGGAGCAAAATGAGGCAAAAGGCATACGCTGTATGGAGGATGCCGGAAGGGGATACCGCATTGTGGTGGCCTCTCCGATGCCAAAGCGTATCCGGGAGCTTTTGACCATCAAGACGCTGGTGGGTGCGGGCCATATCGTGATTACCTGCGGCGGCGGCGGAATTCCGGTCATCAGTGATGAGCAGGGACGCCTTGTGGGGGTCAATGCAGTCATTGACAAGGACAATGCCAGCAGTCTTCTGGCGGCGCAGCTGGGTGCAGATTATCTGATCATTCTGACTGCTGTAGAAAAGGTGGCGATCAACTTCGGAAAAGAGAATCAGGAATGGCTCTCTGACCTGACGGTGGAACAGGCGAAGGAATATATTGCGCAGGATCAGTTCGCAAAGGGCTCCATGCTTCCGAAGATCGAAGCGGCGATCCGTTTTGCGGAATCCGCGCCGGGACGCCGGACCCTGATCACACTGCTGGATAAGGCGGCGGCCGGAATCGCCGGAGAGACGGGAACCGTCATACACGTATAAATAGTAATGCCTGAAACTGGAGGTAAATATGAATATACCGGTAACTCCATTTATGTGGATCATGGCATTTTTGCCAATCATTGTTCTTCTGGTCCTGATGATAAAATTTAACTGGGGCGCGACGGAGGCGGCGGCAGTCGGCCTTGTGATCACGGCAGTCACGGGAGTCGCATTCTACAAGGCGGACCTTAAGCTTTTGGCGGTGGAGAGCGCAAAGGGAATCTGGAGCGCTCTTATCATTCTGATCATTGTGTGGACCGCCATTTTGATGTATCAGGTAGGGGATGAGGCCAGGGCCTTCCTGGTGATACGGAACGGAATGCGCAAGCTGCTGCCAAATGAGCTTTTGCTGGTAATTGCAATGGGATGGATCTTTGAGAGCTTCCTGCAGGGCATCACCGGCTTCGGCGTTCCGGTGGCTGTGGGCGCGCCTCTGCTGATCGGTATCGGGGTAAGCCCGCTTTGGGCCGTTATCATCCCGCTGTTCGGCCAGGCCTGGGGAAACACCTTTGGTACCTTGGCTGCAGCCTGGGATTCCCTTGCCATGTCTGCGGGACTGGCGGTGGGCAGCGATGCGTATCTCAGGACTGCTTTTTGGACGGCACTTTTCCTGCTGCTTTGGAATGCGGTGACGGGGCTGGCGATCTGCTGGTTCTACGGCAAGGGAAAAGCGCTGAAAAAGGGACTTCCCGCTGTTCTTGTCATGACGGTGATCCAGGGCGGCGGCGAGCTTTTGCTCAGCCAGGTGAATACGACGCTTTCCTGTTTCCTTCCGTCCTGTATTTCTCTCGTAGTCATTTTGCTCATGGGCAGAATGAAGATGTATAAAGAGGAGTGGAGCATCAGTGACAGTGCGATCATGGACCGTTCTGCGAAGGGTGCAGGCGTGGACGAGGCCCCGTCTGATATGACGCTGGTGCAGGCGTTCGTACCGTATTTCCTCCTGTCCGCGCTGACACTGATCGTACTTCTTGTAAAGCCGATCAACGCCTTCCTGGGGCAGTTTTCCTTTGGACTGGCCTTTCCGGAGACTCAGACCGGGTATGGGTACGTGAATGCGGCATCGGACTGCTTTTCTCCGCTGGCGCTGTTCACCCACGCAAGCATGTTCCTGTTTATTTCTTCCATCGTAGGTCTGATCTATTACAGAAAGCACCGCTGGATCAAGGACGGCGGCGTGAAGCGGGTTTTCGTGAAATCCGTTTCCATGACGATGCCCTCCGGTATCGCGGTGATCGGTCTGGTCATTATGTCGAAGCTGATGAGCGGTACGGGGCAGACTGTGGTGCTGGCAAATGGAATTGCCACGGTTCTGGGCAAGGCTTACGTTGTGCTTGCTCCTTTCGTCGGCCTGCTGGGTACTTTTATGACGGGAAGCAATATGAGCTCCAATATCCTGTTCGGAGATTTCCAGATGACAACGGCCAATCTGCTGAATGTGGATGCGGCGGCCGTTCTCGGCGCGCAGTCTGCGGGCGGCGCCATCGGAAGCGCGGTCAGCCCCAGCAAGATCATTCTGGGTACGACCACTGCCAACATCCTTGGACGCGAGGGAGAGGTTCTGAAAAAGATTCTCAGTATTACCGTACCGGCCACCATCGTAATCGGTGTGATCGTGTTCGTGATGCTGGCATTATAGCAGGTGCAGGATACTGCAATTGATGCAGCTGTGTTTCTATGTCATAGTAGAGGTGAGATTATGGAAAATAAAGGATTCTGGGGAACGAAGGCCGGACATCTGACGCTGGCATTCCTTGTGATCATGGCAGCCTTTGTCCTGATCATGGCAGGGCTGGCGGCGGGCAGCGATGTCCTGTGCGCGGCAGGCTTTCTGATCATTGTCGCGGCAATGCTTTATTCGCCTGTTGAGGTGTACATATTAAAGAAAAAATAAATCAAAAATGTATTAGGAGGATGAAACATGGGAATGGAGAAAATCACAGGCAGGATCGCCACAGATCTTGAGGGGCTGAAGCAGTTTACGGCTACTCCGGGAGACGGATGTACAAGGCTTCCGTTCACAAAAGAAGCGAGGGATGCCGTAGAGTACCTGAAGGTCGTTATGACCGAGGCAGGACTTGAGGTACATGAGGATGCGGCAGGAAACGTATTCGGTATCATGAAGGGCGAGGATGAAAGCGCACCCTGCGTTATGATGGGCTCCCACTATGATTCTGTAAGGAACGGCGGAGACTTCGACGGGATCGCTGGCGTTGTCTGCGCCATCGAAGCGGCGAGACAGCTGAGGGAGCGTGGGATCGCACCGAAGCGCAATTTCGTAGTGGTCGGCTTCTGCGACGAGGAAGGTATGCGTTTCGGTACGGGATATTTTGGCTCCGGCGCTATGCTGGGCAACCGTGACGTGGAATACTGTAAAAAGTTCAAGGATACGGACGGAATTTCCATTTATGATGCAATGAAGGGCTACGGCCTTGACCCGGAGAAGATCATGGATGCAAAATGGCCGGATGGCTCCATCGGCTCTTTCCTGGAGCTGCATATTGAGCAGGGACCGGTTCTTGACGCAGAAAACATTGAGCTCGGACTGGTGGATTGCATCGTAGGTATCCAGCGCTACATGGTGACGGTGCACGGAAGAGCGGACCATGCGGGAACGACGCCGATGGACATGCGTCTTGACGCGGTGGATGCGGCAACGAAGGTCATCTCCAAGATCGCGGACTGGGCCAGAGAAAAGGCGGACGGCACTGTGGCAACGACGGGATATATCAATACCGTTCCGGGCGGAATGAACATTGTGGCTGAGAAGGTAGAGTTCACCGTTGACATCCGTTCCAGCAACAACGACAATATCAATGATATTACAAGAAGGATCCGTGCAGCCCTGGATCATGAGACGAAGGAAATGGGCGGAAGCTATGAGATGGACAATAAGCTGACGATCACTCCGGTCATGCTGTCGGAGGAAATGCTTCAGATCATGGAGGACGACTGCAGGGAGAAGGGCTACAGCTGCAAGCGTCTTGCCAGCGGTGCAGGCCATGATTCTCTGGAGATCGGTCAGGTCATCCCCACGGTCATGCTGTTCGTGCCGAGTAAGGACGGCAGGAGCCACTGTCCGGTGGAATTCACAAAATACAGTGATTTTGCCAAGGCGTCTGTCATCATGACAGACCTTGCACAGAAGCTTCTTGAAAGATAAAATGAGCGGATTTGAGGCGTTTTAGGATTGCGGACTGCTTTGGCAGGAGCAATCCGCAGCCTCGGCCCGTTTTCGGGCAACTCATAAAACACTGGAAGGCATCTTCGCAGATGCTTTCCCGGACGGTTCGAAGCTGCAGGAACGGAAGGAGGATGTTCATGGGGGAAGAGGAAAGAAATCCAGCTTATAAGAGAGAAAACATGCGCCTGCTCAGACGTCATCTGGGACTGACGCAGAAGGAATTTATCGACCGGTTTTTGTCGGATGAGAATGGAAAGCCGACCATGAGCGTTGCTACATATTCCAATCTGGAATCAAAGGGCGGAGAGAGAGTGAATGAGGTCATTCTGGCTGCTTCCGAAAAGATGGGAGTGGACTCTATGATATTTTCCATGGTGCCGGAGGAATTTGCAGTAAAGGCAGACATGCTCCTGCCCAGCAGTATTGACGAGGAAAATTTTCACCAGAATGGGGCGAAAAAGGGAAACATCGATCAGCTTTTGAACCGGCTGACCATGTATTTTGCGGAACAGATCTTTGAAAAAAAGCTCAAAAAGGGCGATAAGATCGAATCGGACCGGGTACTGGCTGCTAAGCTGGACGTGGGCCGTTCAGCCATCCGGGAAGCCTTAAAGGTGCTGGATGTTATGGGAATGATCGATATCTGCCCCGGACAGGGAAGCTACATCAGCAGCAAGGAAGAGAACTTTTTTATCATTCCGCTGTCCTGGTCGCTGTTCCTGAACGGCGGACAGGTGGAGGAGATTCTTGTTGTAAGGAATCTTCTGGAGGTAAAGGCGGCAGAGCTTGCAGCAGACTGTAAGAAGGAAGAGAGTCTTGCCAAGCTTTACGATACATTTCACCGGCTGCACAGCACGTACGTGCAGAAGGATTATAAAGAATTTCTGGAGGAAGATCTTAAGTTTCATCTGTGCATCGCGGAGTGCTCGGGAAATTCCGTGATTTACAGCATGATACAGACCATCCGCAACCTGATGAAGCATGTCAGCGGAACAGGTATGGTGGAGGAAAAGCAGCTGAGTGAAATTTATGAAGAACATCAGAAGGTCTATGGCCTTATCATTGCCCGGGACGGAAAGGGAGCGGCAGCTGCGATGCGTGAGCATCTGGAAAAAGCAGCGCTGCGGTACAACTTCCAGTAAGGGCAGAGTCAAGTGCCCGGGTAGTATTACAAAACTAGCGATCAAGAAAAGGGAAAACTTATGGAAAAGAAAAAAGGGTTACAAATATCATTAACCACTCAGATTCTGGTTGCCACGGTAGCCGGTA
>JAUNGD010000029.1:41308-42591 GCA_030524705.1 Lachnospiraceae bacterium
AAAGGGTTACAAATATCATTAACCACTCAGATTCTGGTTGCCACGGTAGCCGGTATCGTATTTGGATCTATTGTGGGCCCATGGGCTTCAAACCTGAAATTTATCGGAGACATTTTCATCCGTCTGATTCAGATGTCCGTGGTACTTCTCGTTATGTCCGCAGTTGCGGCAGCAGTCGGCGGCGGAGACGGCAAGGACGTCGGAAAGATGAGTTTCCACACATTTAAATGGATTATCGGCTTTACGCTGGTTGCAGCCGCGCTCGGTATGGGATTGTCCATGCTTATTCAG
Organism: Lachnospiraceae bacterium; assembly: GCA_030524705.1. Classification (GTDB taxonomy): domain Bacteria; phylum Bacillota; class Clostridia; order Lachnospirales; family Lachnospiraceae; genus Choladousia. The sequence continues at coordinate 41,600 of JAUNGD010000029.1, forward strand.
CCGGGACTTGGCATTGAGATTGCCAGTCAGGAAGCGATCAATGAGACAGAGGCGGTGTCCGCTTCTCTTCAGGAGACGATTCTGAACTTTGTTCCGACCAATGTCATCAGCTCTATGGCTGACGGCAGCATGGTGCCGTGTATCGTGTTCTCACTGATGTTCGGCGTGGCTATGAGCATGTATACAAAGCAGACCGGAAATACAATTGTTACAGACTGGGTAAAGGGTATCAACGCAGTTGTTACAAATATCATCAAGCTTGTGATGAATGTAGCTCCCATCGGTATTTTCTGCCTGTTGGCAAACGTTGCAGGGGCAACCGGTTTCAAGGTTATCATTCCGATGCTGAAGTTCCTCGGCCTGCTGCTGATCGGTGACGCAATCCAGTTTATACTGTTCACACCGCTGACTGCAGCTCTGTGTAAGGTCAACCTCTTCAAGATGCCGAAGAAGTTCGCCAAAATGTCTATGATGGCGATTACGACCACTTCCGGCGCCATCTGCCTTCCGACAAAGATGGAGGACGAGGTGACGAAGTTTGGTGTCAGCCGTAAGGTAGCTGACTTCACCGGCCCGATCACCATGTCCATGAATAGCTGCGGTGCAGCTCAGTGCTACGTGGCGGCGATCTTCTTTATGGCGCAGGCGACCGGCATCAGCATGACGCCGTACCAGATGGGAATGGCGATCCTGCTTTCCTGCCTGATGTGCATGGGTACGATTTCCGTGCCGGGCGGATCCCTGGTTGTTTATACGTTCCTGGCATCCTCTCTGGGACTTCCGCTGGAGAGCATCGCGGTCCTGATCGGTATCGACTGGTTCGCAGGAATGTTCCGTACACTGATGAACGTTGACGTGGACGTTATGGTTGGTATGCTGGTGGCAAGCAAGCTGGGCGAGCTGGACCATGACGTATTCGACGAAAAGAAAACGGTTCAGTATTAATTAAAGCTATTTGATTACTTTTATTCCTCCAGAAAAGGGGCCGTGGA
>JAUNGD010000112.1 GCA_030524705.1 Lachnospiraceae bacterium
CGGTGTCGGAAGTGCCGCCAGCGTCGGAAGTGCCGCCAATGTCGGGCAGTTTTTGTGTCTGCGCAGCCAGCTTTTGGATGGCGGTGAAATCCTCTACCATCTGGGTCTTGACTGCTTCTTCAATGTCTTCGATGGAGCGGCTGTCACCTACGATGCTTTTGACAAGATACTGGTAGTATCCGGTTCCTTTCGGATAATAGTACAGTCCCTTATCATTTTTTCCCATATTGGAAAGGGAGGAAACACCGGCGCTTAAATTTTGGTAAGCGGGAATTACGTAACCCTCCAGAATAGACTGGTTGCGGTTTTTGTAGGCAATTTTTTCATCGGCGCTCAGATTGGAAATACCGTCTATTTTTTCATTGAAAATCTCGATCAAATAATTTTGCTTCGGGTTGGCGATGAATTCTTCACATTGACTGACCACATCTGCAGCGCAGGAGGCGCTCATGAACAATCCTTCCCGGGCTTTGTCCTGTTCAAAGGATAAAATAGAAGAAAAATAGTCCGGAACCTGGGCGAGCAATGTCAGATAATCCTCAATATCACCCTTTGTCCGAAAGGTGTACTCTGCCAGCAAAATCGGGAGCTGTGCCTGGATTCCGAGGGTGGGGCTTAAGGGTTCGTCATACAGAAGGTATTCTGCGCCCGCCAGCTCCGTTGTCAGATTATTCAGGAAGATATCATAGGTAAGCTGATGTTTTGACGAGAGCTTTTCATAATTAAATTTTTTCAGTATGTTCAGGTAGTTTTCGGTGGCCGCGCAGGCTCTTTGTCTGGAGGCCAGACTGGCGTCTCCCAGCGTAACGTTCTTTTCGTCAATATCGAAGGAAGACGGCTCTGCGATGGTGTAATGCAGATTCAGGGTGTTTCCGCCCATTTCATTTCGGAACACTTCTTCCGTGAATTTCTGAAATCGCTCATCCTCGGAGAGAAAAAGACCTGCCGGCGATATTCCGAAAAGACGAATTACAAGAAAAAGAAGAACGATACCCAGGATAAGAATAAGATAAGCGGAAAGCCTCTGGCGGCGTGTGTCCGGTGCGGCAGAACGCTCCTTGCTGCCGGGGGAAGCCTGCTGCCGGAAATTTGAGGAAAGATGAAACATATGAGTGCTCCGTTAGAATACTCTTAAGACAGTTTATGCGGGAATTGCAGGAACATGAGTACAACTGTTGACCGGCAGAAAAATACGACTGGCAGCTGAGCAGAAAAATACCGGAGCCTGCTTGACAGAAAATCCTTGGTATGGTAAGTTAGATTTCAGAATGTATCTGGCAGACGGACAGGAAGCTTGTCCAGTCTGTGAGCAGAAAATCCGATGATGAAGAGAGTACGCATACAGGAATGCTACAGAGAATCTCCCGGCGGTGAGAGGGAGAGCAGAAATATATGCGGAAGATGGCTTCTGAGGAGTACGGTTGAGCGGGGAAGGACAGTGTGACCGCCGTTAGACCGCGACAGGTCCGCCTGTTATAGCGGAGGAGTATGGCTGTGTGAATGATTCAGGGATTCTGTTTTTTAGGAATTGACCGCATTGGCAGCAGGTACTTGCAGAGGTCTGTGCCGCGAGGCGCAGATAAAAAGAAGTGGTAACACGGGCTGGCTCGTCTTCTGAACGCAGAGGACAGGGCTTTTTTTGTTTTCTCAGTTTCAGGCAGCGGCCCGGTATTATGAAGGAGGAAAATGAAATGAGCAAACCAAAGTATTACATGACTACCGCGATTGCGTACACGTCAGGAAAGCCGCATATCGGCAATACGTATGAGATCATTCTGGCGGACAGCATCGCCAGGTTCCGCAGAGAGCAGGGATACGATGTGTTTTTCCAGACAGGAACGGATGAGCACGGACAGAAGATCGAGCTGAAGGCGGCGGAGGCCGGTGTGACGCCGAAGGAATATGTGGACGGCGTGGCCGGAGAGATCAAACGTATCTGGGACCTGATGAATACTTCCTATGATAAATTTATCCGTACTACGGATGAGGATCACGAAAAGCAGGTGCAGAAGATTTTCAAAAAGCTGTATGACCAGGGCGATATTTACAAGGGCGCATATGAGGGACTGTACTGTACGCCCTGTGAATCCTTCTGGACAGAATCTCAGCTGGTGGACGGAAAATGCCCGGACTGCGGCCGGGAGGTAAAGCCGGCAAAGGAAGAGGCGTATTTCTTCCGTATGAGCAAATATGCAGACCGTTTGATCGAGCATATCAATACTCACCCGGAATTCATTCAGCCGGTATCCCGCAAAAATGAAATGATGAACAATTTCCTGCTTCCGGGCCTGCAGGATCTTTGCGTATCGAGAACCTCCTTCAAGTGGGGCATTCCGGTGACCTTTGACCCGAAGCATGTGACCTACGTATGGCTGGACGCCCTGACAAACTATATCACCGGTATCGGATATGACTGCGACGGAGAGAGCACGGAGCAGTTCAAAAAAGACTGGCCGGCAGAGCTGCATCTGATCGGGAAGGATATTATTCGTTTCCATACGATTTACTGGCCGATTTTTCTGATGGCGCTGGATCTTCCGCTGCCCAAGCAGGTATTCGGACATCCGTGGCTGCTGCAGGGCGACGGCAAGATGAGCAAGTCAAAGGGAAATGTGCTTTATGCCGACGATCTGGTGGACGTGTTCGGCGTGGATGCAGTGCGTTACTTTGTATTGCATGAGATGCCCTTTGAGAATGACGGCGTGATTACCTGGGAGCTGATGGTGGAACGGTTGAATTCCGATCTTGCCAATACCCTTGGCAACCTGGTGAACCGTACCATTTCCATGACGAATAAATATTTTGGAGGCGTGGTGAAGGACTGCGGCGTAACAGAGCCGGTGGATGAGGAGCTGAAGGCGGTAGCCCTGGCTGTTCCGGGCAAGGTATCAGAAAAAATGGATGCTCTGCGGGTGGCGGACGCCATCAGCGAAATTTTTACGCTGTTCAAACGCTGCAACAAATATATTGATGAGACGATGCCCTGGGCCCTGGCAAAGGACGAGACGAAGCAGGAGCGTCTGTCAACGGTGCTCTACAATCTGACCGAGTGTATTTCCATCGGCGCGTCTCTTCTGGAATCCTTCATGCCGGAGACTTCAGCAAAAATTCTTGCTCAGCTCAATGCGAAAAAGCGTACGCTGGAGGAGATGAGCCAGTATGGGCTGTACGAATCAGGAACGAAGGTAACGGACAAGCCGGAGATTCTTTTTGCCCGTCTTGACCTGAAGGAGGTGCTGGCAAAGGCAGAGGAGATCCAGAAGGCGCAGCAGGCGGCTTTTGTACAGCCGGGGGCGCAGGCAGAAGAAGATCAGGCGGACGCAGAGAAAAATACTGTCATTGATATTGAGCCGAAGGAAGAGATTACCTTTGATGATTTCGAAAAGATGCAGTTCCAGGTGGGAGAAATCATTGCCTGTGAGGCAGTGAAGAAATCCAGAAAGCTGCTCTGCTCTCAGGTAAAAATCGGCAGCCAGGTAAAACAGATCGTTTCCGGCATCAAGGCACATTATTCACCGGAAGAAATGGTGGGTAAAAAGGTTATGGTGCTGGTAAATCTGAAACCGGCGAAGCTGGCGGGAGTGCTTTCCGAGGGAATGCTGCTGTGTGCAGAGGATGAAAACGGCGAGCTGTCCCTGATGGTCCCGGAAAAGGAGATGCCGGCGGGGGCGGAAATCTGCTGATTGATATGTGACGGAGCTACAATGGGAGTTACTTCTGTTTAGGCCGGTGGAAAGGGGCTGTCAGGCATGGCGGCTCCGTTTCTATCACAAAAATTTTTATAAAAAGGTACGAAAATACTGCGCTGATGCGTGCATGCTTTGAAACAGGGGTGAAAAAATGGATAAGAAAGAGGCTCAATTTAAAAAGATGACTGAAGAGCCGGTTTCCAGGCTGATCCTTTCGCTGGCCGTTCCTACTATTATCAGCATGATGGTAACAGCCATCTACAATACCGCCGATACGTATTTTGTATCCCAGCTGGGTACCAGCGCATCGGGGGCCGTGGGTATCGTAATGTCTTTAATGGGGATAATTCAGTCCTCCGGCTTTTTGATCGGTATGGGCGCCGGGAGCTGGATGTCCAGGCTTTTGGGGGAGAAAAAGGAAGCGGAGGCGTCGGAGGTAGCCGCCAGCGGCTTTTATTTTTCCTTGCTGATGGGCGTACTGATTGCGGTGCTGGGCGTGCTGTTTCTGGAGCCTCTGGTATTGCTTCTGGGTGCGACGGAAACGATTCGTCCCTATGCGATGGAATATGCACAGTACATCCTGTACGCGGCTCCGTTCTTGATTGCTTCTTTTTCATTGAATAAAATGCTGTGTGCGGAGGGAAAGGCGCGCTTTGCCATGGTGGGCATTGCTTCGGGAGGCATTTTGAATATTTTCCTGGATCCGCTGTTTATCTTTGTATTTCATATGGGAATCGCCGGAGCGGCAGTGGCGACAGCTCTGAGCCAGGTTTTCAGTTTTGTACTGCTTTTGTACATGTTTGTGAGCGGCAGGACGATCGCAAAGCTGAATCTGAAAAATGCTTCCAGAAGGATTATGAGATATGTCCAGATTGTGAAATACGGTATGCCCTCCTTTTTCCGGCAGGGGCTTTCCAGCGTGGCAATGATTGCAATGAATATCCAGGCGGCAAAATACGGCGATTCTGCGGTGTCCGCAATGGCGATTGTGACGAAGGTATTCATGCTGATTTTCTCTGTGGTGATTGGCTTCGGACAGGGATACCAGCCCGTGGCCGGGTATAATTACGGGGCAAAGTTTTACGGCCGTGTAAAGGAATCGTTTCTTTTTATGACGAAGACGGCGACGCTTTTTCTGTGTATTTTTGCAGCAGCGGGATATTTTGCGGCTCCGTCTGTCATCTGTCTGTTTATTAAGGATGATCCAGAGGTCATCAGGATCGGTACGGAAACGATGCGCTTCCAGTGTGTTTCGATGCCGTTTCTTCCCCTGGCCGTATGCTGCAATATGACCTTTCAGACGATTGGAAAATCCGCAGTTGCCACATTTCTGGCCTCCGCAAGACAGGGCTATGCCTTTTTGCCGCTGGTACTTATTCTGCCGCGGTTTTTGGGTATGCGCGGCGTTGAGATTTCTCAGCCGCTGGCGGACGTCATTGCGTTTTTCATCTGCATTCCCTTTACGGTGCGATTTTTCCGGGAGCTGGCCCTTTTGCAGGAGTCTGCCGGAAAATAAAAGGATGATGCAGAAGATTTGAAGAACGATGCGGTCTGGCAGGAGTGTTGACATGGGAACGCTGACTTGGATTTTGAAATTTCAGTGCAGGACGGAAAAACAGGAATTCCTGTTGTGACTTTTGGAGGAATGGGGTATACTAAACGTTAGCGTGCAGCGCGGGCTGATATACCTGAAAGGGTACATTTTGAAATAAATCAGGAGGAAAAGATATTATGGAACACAAAAATGCATGGAGATCGTATTCTGATGAGCAGGTGAAAGAGCTTGAGGCGCTCTCTTCACGCTATAAGGCTTTTTTGAATGCAGGAAAGACAGAACGCGAATGTGTGAAGGAGTCTGTTCGTCTTGCAGAGGCACAGGGCTACAGAAGCCTGGAGGAAGTGATGGCTTCAGGAAAACAGCTTGTAGCAGGAGATAAGGTTTATGCTGTGTGCATGGAAAAGTCGGTGGCGCTGTTTCATATCGGAACGAAGCCGCTGCGGGAGGGCATGAGAATCCTTGGCGCGCATATCGACTCTCCGCGTCTCGATCTGAAGCAGAATCCGCTTTATGAGGATTCAGAGATGGTATATCTGGATACCCATTATTACGGCGGTGTGAAAAAATATCAGTGGGTGACGATTCCGCTGGCGATTCATGGAGTCGTGGCAAAAAAGGACGGCGCGGTACTGGACATCTGCATTGGTGAAAAGGAAGACGATCCGGTGGTATTCGTATCGGATCTTTTGATCCACCTGGCCGGGGAGCAGCTTGAGAAAAAGGCCCGGGTTGTCATTGAGGGCGAAAACCTGGACATCCTGATCGGCAGCCGTCCGGTGAAGCAGGAAGAAACAGAAAATGCGGACAAGGAAAAGGATGCGGTAAAGGCAAATATTCTTGCGCTTCTGAAGGCGCAGTATGATATTGAGGAAGAGGATTTCCTTTCTGCAGAGCTGGAGATTGTACCGGCGGATAAGGCAAGAGACTGCGGGCTGGATCGAAGCATGATCATGGCTTATGGACAGGACGACCGTGTTTGCGCCTATACCTCTCTGGAGGCACAGCTTGGTGTGGAGACACAGCCGTATACGTGCTGTTGCCTGCTGGTGGACAAGGAAGAGATCGGCAGCGTGGGCGCAACCGGTATGCAGTCCAGATTTTTTGAAAATGCAGTGGCAGAGCTGATGAACTGTGCCGGACAGTACAACGAGCTGGATCTTCGCAGATGCCTGAGCAACTGCCGTATGCTCTCTTCAGATGTGAGCGCGGCCTATGATCCGATGTTTCCGGCCTTTTTCGAGAAGAAAAACAGCGCTTACTTTGGAAAAGGTCTTGTTTTCAATAAGTATACAGGTTCCAGAGGAAAGAGCGGCAGCAATGATGCAAATGCAGAATACATTGCGGCTATCCGGGCTATGCTGGAAAAGCATGATGTGGCGTTCCAAACGGCAGAGCTGGGTAAGGTAGATGTCGGAGGCGGCGGAACGATCGCTTATATTTCCGCTCTTTACGGTATGCAGGTGATCGACAGCGGCGTTGCAGTGCTGAACATGCACGCGCCGATGGAAGTGACCAGCAAGGCAGATGTCTACGAGGCATGGAAGGGCTACGCTGCGTTCCTGCAGGAGGCGTAAGCAGCCCCGGAGTATCCGTTCCGGGAGATTGTCAGGAGAATATCACCGGTTAGTCAGCACAACAAAAGGTTAGAAATAGGTACAAAAAGTTAGAAAATGATACATCTTGACAATTTGTGTTTTGCCTGTTATTCTTAGAAAAATTCAAAAAAATAAGAACTGAACAGGCGATGACAGAGTCATGGTGCCGGGTCTATTCAGACAGTGGATGA
>JAUNGD010000113.1 GCA_030524705.1 Lachnospiraceae bacterium
ACATGACTGTGTCATTGAGGAGTATGAGAAAGAATAAATGAAGGCATTGGAATATTTACAACAAAAGGAGCTTCTTCACATCGGTATGCTCCAGGTGCTGCTTCGGGGAACTGCGGAGGTATACCAGGAGGGAGAGAACGGCGTATTTCTCCGGGATACGGTCAGCGGCGCCTGGATGCTGTCAACGGAGGATGTGCAGACCGGGATTCGCTGGCTCCGGGAAAAGACAGACGCGGAATATCGTCTGATGCAGCTCTGCCAGCGGGAAATTGCAGATTTTGCACAGAAAGAGTACGAGCTCACAACAAGGCTGGAGTGCCGTCAGGCCGTGTACCGGGGAGCAGAGCCGCCGTCGTATGCCGGCAGGCTTGCCATCTGCGAAGCAGGTGAGCCGGAGCTGAAAAAGATTCGCGCAAATTATGATAAGCTTTCAGATGAAGAGCTGAAAGAAATACAGAAAGCAGGCAATCTTTTTGCCGGATATTTTGAAAATCAGTTTGTCGGTTTTATCGGAAGCCATCTGGAAGGAAGTATGGGACTTCTGGAAATCCTGCCGGAATATCGCCGTCAGAGCTTTGGAGAGGAGCTGGAGGCCTTCATGATCGGTCATATGATGCGTAAGGGCCTGATACCCTTCGGACAGATCGAGATCTGGAATGAAAAATCCCTGGGACTGCAGAAAAAGCTTAGGATGGAGTTGTCGGATGAAAGCGATTTAGTATATTGGATTTTCTAAAGACAGATCTGGAGGGATATTCAATAAAAAATGAATTGGAAAATAAAAATCTTTGTTAATTACTTGACATGCCTTTACTATGGTGCTATATTATTCTCACCAAATGAAAGGGAGTAGCGAACCATCCGCACGGATGGATTTGAAACCGTCAACCGATGTCGAGAGGCATCCGTATCAAATGAAACAGCAAGACTTTTATTGTGGCAGGTGTCATGATAGGAGTCTTTTTTTATATCATGGACAATCACAAACAAGAGATATCTGCCGCATATGCTTGCAGAAAGGGAGGATTAGAATGGAAGGAAAAAGGATGGAACAGGATTTTTTTCTGGACAGTTTGGCAGCGGATTATCTGGTACAGTCTAAAATTAAGGATGCGAAAGACCAGGTAGAGGATGCGATTGACCGCACGGAACAACTATTGACAGATTTAAAGACAATGTGAAAGGAGTAGGAAGTATGGGATGCTTGGGAAATTTATTATGGTTTGTGTTTGGAGGCTGCATCAGCGGACTTAGCTGGTGTCTGGCAGGGTGTATCTGGTGTATCACGATCGTGGGGATACCGATTGGAATGCAGTGTTTTAAATTTGCTTCGCTTTCCTTTTTTCCATTCGGGAAAGAGGTGTGCTACGGAGGAGGCGCCGGTTCTCTGCTGTTGAATATCATATGGCTGATCGTGACCGGACTCCCGATGGCTCTGGAGCACGCAGCAATTGGGCTTGCTCTCTGCATAACGGTTATCGGTATTCCCTTTGGCCTGCAGCAGTTTAAGCTGGCGAAGCTGGCCCTCATGCCCTTTGGCGCTTCAATCTATTAATGAAGGAAATCTGGGCCTGATGTATGGGGATATTTGCTCTTACCTTACATTTTTGTAAGTAAACCGCAGAGAAAATAAGTGGTATACTATAACAGCTTACGAAGGAGGAATGAGATGCAGAGAATTTTGTTGCTGGAGGATGACATCAGTCTGACAGAGGGATTGCAATATTCGCTGAACAGGGCAGGCTTTGCTGTGACTGCAGTACGGATGGTAAAGGAGGCCCGGAGAGTTTTGGAGGAAGGACAGGAATTCGACCTGCTTCTTTTGGATGTTACGCTTCCCGACGGAACGGGATTTGAGCTCTGTGAGAGGATACGCGGGCAAAGGAATTCTGTACCGGTTATTTTTCTGACCGCATCGGATGAGGAGACCAGTATCATACGCGGACTGGACTGCGGTGGAGATGACTATATCACAAAGCCATTCCGGCTGGGGGAGCTTTGCTCCAGGATCCGGGCTGCTCTGCGCAGGAGCGGAGCCATCTCAGAGCAGCAGGGATGTCAGGCTTTTGGGCCTGTAACCGTCAATTTCCTGGAAGGAAAAGTATTTCTGCGCGGGGAGCTGCTGGAGCTCACCGCGGCGGAATACCGTCTGCTTTGCCTGCTTTTAAAAAACAGCGGGCAGATTATGACCCGGGCGGTGCTGCTGGACCGGCTGTGGGATGGAAACGGAAATTTTGTAGATGATAATACGCTATCTGTTTACATAAGGAGACTGCGGGAAAAGATAGAGGAGAATCCTTCAAAGCCTTGTTATTTGCAGACAGTGAGAGGTATCGGGTATCAGTGGAAGGAGTGAACCGACTTGGAATTTTTGCATGAAAAACACTCGAGAACCATTTTTACTTTTTTAGCAGGCTGGTGTCTGTTTCTGACACTTTTTTTGATTATCTGTTCCGGGCTGCAGGCGGACAGCGTGAAGCGTACAGCCCTGAACCGGGAGCTTTCTGCCGCCTCCGCCTTGCTGGAGCAGGGTGTGCCGTCGGAGGTGATCGCCACGGCGTTTCACAATGAGGCAATCACAGAGGAAGCGCGGGAGCTGATGGGCAGGATCGGCCATACAAAAAGGGCAGCCTACCATCTTTTTCCCATGGTGCGGAAGGAGACGGTACTGTTTCGCTCCTTTCTCCTTTCGGTATTTACCGGAGCGTGCCTCGTCCTCCTGTACGCTGTTTCATATTTTCTGAAAAAACGGGAGCAATCGTATCAGGAAGCGGCCTCCATTGTCACGCAGTATTCGGAGGGAAATTTTGACTGTCATCTGCCCGGAAATGAAGAGGGGACGATTTATCAGCTCTATGGCGCTGTGGAACAGCTGGCCCTGGCTCTGCAGGCAAAGAGTGAGGCGGAGCACCAGTCAAAGGAGTTTTTGAAAGATACGATTTCCGATATTTCCCATCAGTTAAAAACGCCTCTGGCGGCGCTGAACATGTATACGGAAATTATTATGGATGAGCCGGAGCACCCGGAAACGGTACGGAATTTTGCTGAAAAAACCATGCGCTCTTTGGAACGGATGGAGGAGCTGATTCAGTCTCTGCTGAAGGTGATGCGGCTGGATGCCGGCAGTATTGTGTTTGAAAAGGAGGAATGCAGGATCGCAGAGCTGGCGAAAAAATCCTGTCAGGAGCTGCAGGAGCGGGCGAATCGGGAAAAGAAGCAGATTCTTTTTAGTGGCTCCCAGGATGAGACCATGGTCTGTGATCCGGGATGGACCTGCGAGGCCATGGGAAATCTGCTGAAAAATGCTCTGGATCACACCGAGGAGGGAGGTATCATTCTTGTTTCTTGGTACCGTTCTCCGGCCATGCTGCGGATCATGGTGGAGGATGACGGGAGCGGAATTGCACCCGAGGACATTCACCATATCTTTAAGCGCTTTTACCGCAGTAAGCATTCCAGCAGTACCCAGGGCGTTGGGCTGGGGCTGCCGCTGGCGAAAGCGGTGGTGGAAGGACAGGGAGGTGTGATCTCCGTCCAGAGTACGCCGGGGAAGGGATCTACCTTCTTACTTTCCTTTCTTACAGATCTGTAAGCTGAAATTCATCTGGCTGTAAGGCGGAACGTCTATGCTGACAGAGGATAGTTTATTATCAGCAGAGAAAGGAATGGTGTATCAGGTGGAAATACTCAGAGTAGACAATTTGTGCAAGACCTATGGCAGCGGCGAGGTACAGGTACAGGCGCTGAAAGATGTGTCACTGACCATGGAGCGCGGAGAATTTGCGGCGGTGGTCGGCGCTTCGGGCTCCGGAAAAAGTACGCTGCTGAACTGCATCGGCGGGCTGGATGAGCCGACCTCCGGGAAGATTTATATGAACGGAGAAGATCTTTTTGCGATGAAGGACAGCAAACGCACGATATTCCGGCGGAAGAATATTGGTTTTATCTTTCAGTCCTTTCATTTGATCCCGGAGCTGTCCGTGGAGCAGAACATGATTTTTCCTCTGCTTCTGGATTACCGGAAGCCGGAGCAGGAAAGGGTGGAGGAAATGCTGGAGCTGCTGGGCCTTGCAGATCGGAGACGCCACCTTCCGGGACAGCTTTCCGGCGGACAGCAGCAGCGTGTAGCCATCGGCCGGGCGCTGATTACAAGGCCGATCCTGGTTCTGGCGGATGAACCCACAGGGAACCTCGACTCCCGGAGCAGCCAGGATGTGATGGATCTGCTGGAAAAAGCGGCGCGCCATTACCAGCAGACAGTTCTGATGATCACCCATAATATGGATCTGACCTCAAATGCAGACCGGGTATTCCGGGTGGCGGACGGTATATTGACGGATTTGGGAGGGATGCGGCCATGAAGCATTACCTCGACCTGATCCATGTTTCTGCCAGGGTACACCGCAGGCAGAGCCGGATGACAAGACTGTGCATTGTATTTGCCGTATTTTTGGTGACGGTTATTTTCAGTATGGCGGATATGGAGCTGCGTACCCAGAAAATCCAGGAGATTCGGGCAAATGGAACGTGGCACGCAGGCTTTAAGCAGATTTCGCCGGAGCAGGCAGCGTTGATTGGGGCCAGGCCGGAGGTGACGTGTACCTCCTGGTATGGTGCTCTGAATTATGGGCTGGATTCCGGTTATCAGATACAGGGAGTGGAAACCGTTGTCTGCGGGTTTGAGCAGACATTTTTGGAACTGATGCCTGCTCAGAAGATTGCAGAGGGCGTATTCCCCCAGGATGATGAAAGCATTATCTGCACGCAGAGCATGAAGGAACGTCTGGGGGCAGAGCTGGGAGATACGGTTCTTTTAGAAACTCCGGCGGGACCGAGGGAATATCGTATCGCGGGATTTACCGGAAATACCTCCATGCTGACGAGAAACGATGCCTTCGGCATATTTTTGAATATAGAAGGCTTCAGGGAGCTGGTTGGACCGGATTCGGAATGGGAAAAGGATTTTATTTTTTATGTACAGTTTACGCAGCGGTGCATGATCCAGAAAACGATAGAGGACATCCAGAACCGCCTTGGTCTTTCCGAAGAGCAGGTTTCCCAGAACACGAAGCTGCTGGCGCTGATGTTTCAGAGCAGTGACTCTTATATGGTAAAGCTGTATATGACGGCGGCTGTTCTGGCCTTGCTGGTCACGGCAGCCGGGATTTTCATGATCTCTGCCAGCTTAAACAGCAATGTGGTCCAGCGGACGGAGTTTTTCGGCATGATGCGCTGTCTGGGAGCTACGAGAAAACAGGTGGCCCGGTTTGTGCACCGGGAAGCTCTTTCCTGGTGCAGGACTGCGATTCCGGCCGGGATAGTTGCGGCGGTTGCTGTGGTATGGGGGCTATGCGCCATGCTGCGTTTCCTAAGTCCAGGTATTTTTCAGGAAATGCCGCAGTTTGTGATCAGCCTTCCTGGGGCGGCCGCAGGAGTCGTGGTGGGTCTGCTGACGGTGCTCCTGGCTTCCAGGGCTCCCGCAAAAAAGGCGTCGAAGGTATCTCCGCTTACGGCAGCCTCTGGAAATGCGGGTACGATACATGCGGCGAAGAAGGCGGCCAATACAAGGCTGTTCCCTGTGGATATTGCCCTTGGGGTTCATCATGCTACAGGAAGCAAAAAGAATTTTTCCCTGATGATGGGTTCCTTTGCCTTCAGTATCATTTTGTTTTTGGCTTTCAGCACGGCAATTGATTTCATGCATCATGCAATAAATCCTTTGCAGCCGTATGCGCCGGATGTGACCATATCCACTCAGGAGCTTACTTGTTCGTTACCTGTGGATATTTCCCGGGAAATCGAAGAGCTTCCGGCGGTGAAAAAGGCTTTCGGCCGTCAATACGTGCCGGAGCTGAAGGCTGCGGCCGATGGAAAAGAGACCTCTGTGCTTTTGCTTTCCTATGAAAAGAACCAGTTTGAGTGGGCGGAGGATATGCTTCTGTCAGGCAGTCTGGAGGAAGTGGAAAACGGGACGGCGGTATTGGCGGTGTACGGAGAAGGAGCTTCTGTAATAACGGGATCGTGTATCACCGTGGAAACACAGTCTGGCAGCAGGACGGTTCCGGTGGCAGGGATCCTCTCAAACTGTCCTTATACGGTGGGCACAGAGAAATTGCCCCTGATTTGTTCGGAAAGACTTTTTCAGGAAATAACAGGGGAAACAGGATATGTGCTGATTGATATCCAGATGACCTCGGACGCCTCAGACCAGGATGTGGAAATGATTCGTGATATTGCAGGGGGAGAGGTCAATGTTTCCGACCGGCGTGAGAGCAACGCAGAGGCCAGGGGCGCATATTATTCCTTCGCGCTGTTTTTATATGGATTTCTGGTCATCATTGGAATGATCACGATTTTCAATATTGTTAACAGCGTCGCCATGAGTGTTTCTGCCAGAATGAAGGAGTATGGTGTTATGCGTGCCGTGGGAATGAGTGAAGGGCAGCTTGTGCGGATGGTGGCCGGGGAAGCTGCGGCGTATGCCGGATTCGGCATTCTCTTCGGCTGCCTTCTGGGTCTTCCGGTCAACTGTGTGTTGTTTCGTTTTCTCGTGACTGCGCGCTGGGGAGATGCGTGGCAGCTCCCGGTTCGGGAGCTTTTGGTCATCCTTGCGGTGATGGCGTTTTCGCTGTGCCTGGCGATATGGGGGCCTTCAAAACGTATCCGAAAAATGTCCGTGGTGGATACGATAGCGGCCCAGAATTGACATTAGGATGGATGAAAAGACAAGAGCCAGAAAACTGAGAAACAGGAATTGAGAAAAGAAGACTGAAGGTTAGGAAAAGAAAAACAGCCGTTAAGGGCTGTTTTTCTTTGTGCGCCTGGCGGCGCACGTTTCTTAAGGGTGCAAGTCCCAAATCCG
>JAUNGD010000114.1 GCA_030524705.1 Lachnospiraceae bacterium
CATGGTTAATCCTCCTTTCACCTTTGTTCTGTTTTTGAGCATAGAAAAAGACGCAGTGTCCCCTGCTCACAAAAGTACAAATGGTATTATAATACGAGCAGTGGAAAATTGCAAGCATAAATTTCCTGATTTTTGCAGTTTTTGCAGTCCCAAAAATAAACTGGTTTTTGCAGTATTGCGATGCTTTTCGGCAATACTCATAGCAACATATTGTATTATAAATTCTCAAATTGATTTCATTATTTTTATGTGATATAATAGTATTATCTTATTTCGAGCTTTGATTCAAATTGAACAGTATAGTATATTTACCCGGGCAGCCGGGGGACGTGCTCTCACCCATTCCGAGATCCTGGCGGAAGGTGGTGATTATTATGAGTACATATGAAGAATTGAGCCTGATTGTGAGCGTTGCTCTGTTAATCGTAGCCATTCTGAATTATACACATAAGAAATAGCCCGTCCTAACTCGAGCAAAGTTAACGGGCTATTTCTTAGCTTTATATTTCGCCGGGATGGGTAGCACACATCTACCTTCCGGCTGTCCTGATAAGTATATTATAGGCCAGAAAAATGAAATTGTCAAACATTCCGCGACTGATTCATTTTATTCTTTCTTTGGGGATTCAAGTCTTGTCCGCCGGCATCTGTATTCTCTATCCTTTTTGCTGGGCCTTTTACTCAGCATTTGGATGAATAATAATTTTTATCACATCTTTTTCATGCAGTACGCGGTCCAGACCATCAAAATAATGATCCAGATCATATTCTCCGCTGATCAGCGCTTTCGCATTTACTTTACCTGTGGCAATTGCATCCACCGCCCGCTCAAAATCACCGACCTGACTGAGGGATGAATAATAAGTGAGCTCCTTGTCCCAGAATTCATTGAACGGGAACCGAAGCGTCGGGTGCTGTCCGCGGTAATATCCGTATCCCAGAATCCGCCCTCCCATTTTCATCAGTTTCGGAGTTGAGTATACCAGCTCTTCTGCTCCGGTAGCGTCAAAAAGGCAGTCGAAGCCCAGAGGATATCTGGAAAGAAGTTCTTTTTCATGCCTGGAGTAATCCTTCCGGTCCATCAGAACCGTTTCAATGCCAAGCGATTCCACCTTCTTCAATTTCTCTGCGGAGGATGCGCAGACAACCACATGGGCAGCATTGCTGTGAGCCGCCAGCATGGCAAGAATCATCCCCATAGGACCTGCTCCCATGACAAGAACGTCATCTCCGTACCGGATGTTCATCTGATCCATAGAGTGCATACAGCAGGCCACCGGTTCTGCCAGACAGCCCTCATTAAAGCTCACATGATCAGGAAGATGCACTGCCTTATTTTCGGATACTCTTACATACTCTGCAAAGCCCCCATCCGCCTTATTTCCCAGATTCTTTTTGTCCGGACAGTGTATAAAGTCTCCTTTTTTGCAGTAATGGCAGACCCCGCACGGCACTGTATTGTCCGCCGTAACTCTGTCGCCCACTGCAAAGGTCGTTACGGCATCTCCCACTTCATGGACATATCCCGCAAATTCGTGGCCCGGAATCAGGGGATAGGCAGAGCATCCGCTGCCGCCGGGCACTTCATGGTCTGCTTCCACTCCATGGCAGATGCTGCAGCTCATCACCTTAATGATCACATCATGACTTCCGCATACCGGATACGGCTTTTCACAGATTGCTGCATTTTCCCGCAGGGGTTTTGAATAATATAAAGCTTTCATTTCGATTCTCCTTCACATCAATATAGCAGTAAAGTGGACACATGGTCCACTTTACACATCCAGATTCTATTCTTCGTTGTACTTTTTCATTGCGTACCGGAAGATAACAGACTTTTCCTGTGTTACTTCCTCAAGAACGGAGGACATACACTCCCTGCTGTTTCCGCTCATTTTCTTACCGCCTCCAAAAGGCAGCTCCTGTGCACGGAATCCGCCGGAGCCATTGACCGCTACCATGCCGGTGCGCAGGCTAGCCGCCACCTTCATGGCGTCCTGCAGATTATTTGTGATTACCCCGGAGCTGAGACCGTAGTCAGAAGCTTCTGCGATCTCGATCGCCTCATCCAGCGTCTTGAAGGTAAAGATCGGGAAGATCGGCCCGAAAACCTCCATATTTCTGCAGATATCCATGTCAATCGTACAATTGTCAAGTACGGTGGGCATATAATAAGCGTTCCGTCTCACGCCGCCGTATACCAGCTTTGCTCCCTGATCGACGGTGTGCTGTACCTGCCGCTCCACCTCCATGGCAGCCTGCTCACTGATCAGCACGCCGAAATCCGTATTCATGTCCAGCAGGTCCCCTTCTTTTACGGTTTTGAGCCGTTCCTCAATCAGGCGACGGACAAATTCATCCTTGATCGACTCATGGACAATAAAACGCTTTGCTCCGGAGCAGCACTGTCCCGCATTTCTTGTCTTATCTCCGGCCTCGTTGACCGCCAGATCCATATCGCAATCTGCGCAGATGATCAGCGGATCGTTTCCGCCAAGCTCAAATTTGTAAGGGGTAAGATTTTCAGCGGCGTGTCTTGCAATCTCTTTTCCGGCTTCTACGCCTCCTGTCATGTTGACCTGTGCAACTGCGGGATTGTCGGAAATCCAGTTACCCACCGTAGCGCCCCTTCCGGTAATGCACTGTACAGCTCCCGGCGTCACTCCAGCCTCCACCAAAAGTCCCATAAGCTTTAATACGGTGAGCGGATTCGAGGTTGCCGGTTTTACAACGATCGCGTTGCCTGCCATAAGTGCCGGGCCTGCTTTAAACGCCCACAGGGCAGCCGGGAAATTAAACGGAACAATGCACGCAATCACTCCCAGAGGTTCATGAACAGTTACCTGAAGGTCGTTGTCATATCCGCCCTCAATCCCCATCGGCATGGTCTTCCCATAATGGTGCTTTACGATTTCAATGGCGCTTTCAAATGTCATATATACCGAATCAATCTCGCCGTAGGAATCAAAAACGGGTTTCCCTGTTTCAAGAGTCAGCGTTCTTGCCAGATCATCACGGTTCTCATTCAGCAACTCCAGATACCGGCGAAGAATTTTGGCCCTTTCACGGACAATGATCCTGTTCCATTTTTTCTGAGCCGTCACCGCATCTGCGATGGCACGGTCTACATCCTCCTTTGTGGCGCTAGGAACCGTATCTAACACAGCCCCGTCAAAAGGGTTCGTCACATTGATCGTCTCTTTATCGGATGCATCCACCCAGCTTCCACTGATCAGCATTTTCATATCTCAAGTCTCCTTTTTTATCAATACGTTCTCTTATTTATTGATTCGCTATTTTCTTTCGTTAAGAGCATAGCGGAACACAATAGATTTGATCTGTGTCACCTCATCCATTACTTTAGAAAGGGATTCTCTGCTGTTCCCACTCATTTTCTTTCCGCCGCCGAAGGGAAGCTCCGCCGCACGGAAGTTCCCGGAACCATTGATTGCAATATGTCCGGTTTTCAGCTGTTTAGCCGTCTGGAGACAGGTGTAAATATTTTTAGAAAATACTCCGCCGCCGAGACCATAGCGGGAATTATTTGCAATCTGTACCGCTTCGTCCACGGTATCAAAACCGATAACCGGCCATACGGGGCCAAACACTTCCATATCCCGCGCAATATCCATATCCGGTGTTACGTCTACAAGAATCGTCGGCTCGTAAAATGCGCCGTTTCGCTTTCCGCCTCTTGCGATCTTCGCTCCCTGCTCTACGGTGTGGTTTACCTGCTCTTCCACCTTCTTTGCTGCACGCTCTGCGATCATCGGGCCCATATTTACCTTCTCATCCATCGGATCTCCGATGACCAGCTTGTCAAGCTCTGCAGAAAGCCTTTTTACAAACTCGTCCTTTAATGAATTATGTACCAGGAAACGTTTGGAGCCCGTACAGCACTGACGGTTATTTCTTGCCTGATCCTCCGCTTCCTTGATCACAAGATCCATGTCTGCATCCTCGAAAACAATAAAAGGATCATTGCCGCCAAGCTCAAATTTATAATCCGTTAAATGCTTTGCGGCTGTAGCTGCGATGGAAAGCCCTGCTTCTGTGCTCCCCGTAAAATTCACACATGCAATTCTTGGATCATCTACGAGAAGATCACCTGCCACGGCGCCCTTTCCCGTAATACACTGCGCTACTCCTGCCGGTACTCCGGCTTCATGCAGCATCTCATGAAGCGCCAGAAGCGTCATCGGATCGTAAGAAGGCGCTTTGACCACAATCGTATTTCCGGCAGCCAGCGCAGCAGCGGTCTTAAAAGCCCAGATAGCAGGCGGAAAGTTATACGGGATAATACATGCCAGCGTACCAAGAGGCTCATGAATCGTGATCTGAATATCGTCATCATAACCTGGTTCCGTACCGATCGGCATTGTCGTTCCGTAATAATGGAGTGCCACGTCACACGCGCCCCGGTATACATATGCAACAGAATCAAGCTCCCAGACTGCTTCCTTCATATATGGTTTTCCGGCTTCCTTTGCCAGAATTTCTCCCAGTTCAAGGCGTCTTTCCATAACAAGATCGGCAAAACGGCGGAGAATGATGCATCGCTCTCTCACCGGAAGCGCTGCCCACGATTCCTGTGCCGCAACAGCTCCGTCAATTGCTCTTGTGACATCCTCAGCCGTGGCGGAGGGTACTGTATCAATCACCTGAAGAGTTGCCGGGTTTATAACCTCCTGTGTTTTTCCGTCAGAAGAATCCACCTTCTGACCGTTTATGATCATTTTCATATTAGTGCTGCTCCTTTCTGATTTCCGTCTTTCTTAATCCCTGTGCGTCTTATTTTCTGTGCGTATCCAGATATTCCTGTACCTGTTTCTTACTCTTTATTGCCCCGTTTGCACCATATTGACCGATTGCAATTGCTGACGCAGCAGAGCCAAAATACAGCGCATCTTCGATATCCAGGCCATCCACGATACCCGTAATAAATCCTGCCACGAAATTGTCTCCGGCTCCAAGCGTATCCACAACCTTATCGGCGATGGTGCCTACGCGAAACGTTTTTCCTTCTGAGCTTGCAAAGACTCCCTCCGCCCCCATTTTCAGGACGACCGTCTTTACCCCCTTCTCATGGAACACCGCCGCAATCTCTTCCGGTGAATTTTTTCCTGTAAAATAGGAAGCTTCATGGTAGCTTGGAACAAGAAAATCAATATATTTCATGGCTCCTGCAATATCCTCCAGAGACATCTGCGACTGATCCAGCACCATATCCGCCATGGTATATGCCCCCGCCTCTTTTGCCGCTGCAAAAAGCTTCGTCAGGTCCTCATCCCTTTGTCCTCTGCTCCAGAAAAGGCTGGCCACCGACACGAGATCCGCCCCCGTAAAATCAATTCCAAACTGCTCGTGGCTGTAACGCATATTTCCTGCCGCTCCGTTCCGCAGTGTCATGCATCCGTGCTCTCCCGTCGCTTCCACCGTAACCACCGTGGCGGTCGTGCTGTATTCCTGATCTTTCCGGATTCCGTCCGCAGGTAATCCGTATTTTCTTATCATTTCAAGAAAGGCGTCCCCCAGGGAATCGTTCCCTATTACCGTATACAGCTTTACATCATTGCCCATTGCCTTCAGGCTGACGGCCTCATTTACGGCGTCACCGCCCACGTACATACTGATATTTTCAGAAAACCGGGTCATACCGTCCGGCGTCTTATCCGGGCCGTTTTTTACAATGATATCCACAACCGCGTTGCCGACACATATCACTTTCCCCATAAGTCTCTCTCCTTTAACAGTCCCCGCATATCTTCAAAACTGCCTTTACCATAGACTGTTTGTTGTTAATGCAGTCCTCAAACGCCTGACCTGCAGCCTCCATCGGATAGATCTGAGAAATAATATTTTTCACATTGATCCGTCCTGCAGAAATCGCCTCGATACAGGTGGGATATGCGTTGCGATAGCGGAAGCAGGTCATCAGCGTAAGCTCTTTATCACACATTCTCTGAAGGTTCAAAGAGGTTTCGCCCACCACATTTCCTACCTGCATAATGGTTCCGCCTTTTTTACAGATATAGACAGCTGATTCTGCCGTATGTCGGTTACCCGCAGTTTCAAATACAAAATCAGGCCCGATTCCGTCATAGCATTTGAGCACTTCTTCTACGGCATCCTTTTCTGAGGTGTTGACCACACGGGTAGCTCCCACCTCCAGCGCTTTATTCAGCCGGATATCAAAAAGATCTACTGCCGTAATATCTGTAATGCCTGCCGCTTTCAGGGCCATAATCGTCACAAGTCCAATGCAGCCGGTACCGAGAACCACTGCCGATTCTCCCACATGGATACCGGAGCGGATTACGGCGCTCATTCCTACTGCCAGAGGCTCTACCAAAGCTGCCTCCAGTGTAGAAACATTCTCGGGAAGTTTGAAGCACAGCTCTGCCGGATGGGTAATGTACTCACGCATTGCCCCAAGCGTTCTGGGGGCGGAAAGAAATTCCATATTTTTGCAGAGATTGTATTTTCCCTTTTTACACCACTCACATTTTCCACAGAAAGTACCCGGTTCTACGCATACACGATCCCCTACCTTCAGATCTGTCACATCATCTGCTACCTCGACTACGGTTCCCGCAAATTCATGCCCCAAAATAAATGGATAAACATCCGGAAACTCCGGCTCCCCGAATGAATAAAAATGAACGTCTGATCCGCATACACCGCAATACTCTACTTTTACCTTTGCATAACCAGGTTTCATTTTTGGCATAGGAGAATCTCCAATCACTACTTTTCTGTTTTCCAATAAAAGCACTGCCTTATTTTCCATAACAC
>JAUNGD010000030.1:0-30752 GCA_030524705.1 Lachnospiraceae bacterium
GGTACGCACGGTGGTGTGAGAGGACGGCGGCTAATCACCGCCTCCTACTCGATTCCATTTGGCTTCAGGAACGGGAGGTTCTATGTGGGGTGCAGCTGCAGGCCGTATTTGCAGGTTTGTTTTTACAGGTCGAATTTTAAGATTTGTATTTGCAGGTTTGTTTTTACAGGACATATTTTAAGTTTTGTATTTCAAGGTCCGTATTTACAGGCTTGTTTTATCCTTGCATTTTAATGAAGTAGTTGATATAATTTGACACAGTGTACACAGTTGTATGAGGAATGGCGAAATGGAACAAATTACGATAAAAGAAATAGCGAAGCTGTGCGGAGTGGGTGTGAGTACCGTTTCCAGGGCGATCAATAATCATCCTGATATCAATGAAGAGACAAAGCAGATGATCATGGATACGATCAAGAAGTACAATTATGTGCCGAACAACAGTGCGCGTAATCTGAAACGGTCAGATTCTAAGACGATTGCGGTATTGATCAAGGGTATCAGCAATCCGTTTTTTGCGGATATGATTCAGGTTTTTGAGCGGGAAATCAACCGTCATAAATATACCTTTGTTCTGCAGCATGTGGAGGAGTCTGAGGACGAGGTGGACGTGGCGATCCAGCTGGAAAAGGAAAAGCGCCTGAAGGGGATCGTTTTTCTCGGAGGGCTTTCCAGTCACACGGAAGAAAAGCTGAAGCAGCTGACGGTTCCCTTTGTGATCAGTACGGTGGATTCGGCGGAGCCGGTGGAGGCTTTTGCCACCGTGACGGTGGATGATGTGAGGGAAAGCGAAAAGATGGTGGACTATTTGATCGAATGCGGTCATGAAAAGATTGCCATTTTGACGGCGGAGCGACAGGATGCCAGTATCGGTATGCTGCGGCTGAAGGGATACTATCAGGCTTTGAAGCGCCATGGGCTGGCATATGATGAAGGGCTTGTGGCTTGGACCAAGGAAGAGCTTCCGACGTATTCCATGGAAAACGGCTATCTGCTTGCTCGGGAGCTGCTGGATTCCGGCAAAGATTTTACGTGTATCTACGCTATTTCCGACAGCATGGCGATCGGCGCCTGTAAGGCGCTGTTTGACGCGGGAAAGAAGGTTCCCGAGGATTATTCCGTGGCAGGGTTTGACGGATTGACGCTGGCGTCCTTCTACGAACCCTCGATCACGACGATCTGCCAGCCGCGCAAAGAGATGGCGGAGGCTACGATCAATCTGCTGTTTGATCTGATCAAAAAGAAACCGGTGGAGAAGAGACAGATTTTTGAAGCCGATCTTATCGTGGGAAAGTCTACTCGAATTATAAAGAGGGCATGAGATGAACATCATTAAAGCAAGAAAAATTGCGTTTGATTATCTGAAAATGGATGAGGAAGGAAAGGTGGAGTCCCGTTCCCGTGCAGTGGATGATGTGGATCTGGATGTGCAGGAGGGGGACTTTGTGGCGATTCTTGGCCACAATGGTTCGGGAAAATCCACCTTGGCAAAGCATATCAATGCGATTCTTCTTCCGACGGAGGGAACGCTTTTTGTGGATGGCAAGGATACGCAGGATGAATCCAAGCTGTGGGAGATACGCCAAACGGCCGGAATGGTATTTCAGAATCCAGACAACCAGATTATCGGGACGATCGTGGATGAGGACGTGGGCTTCGGACCGGAAAATATGGGTGTTCCGCAGAAGGAGATCTGGGAGCGTGTGGAAGAAAGCCTGAAGGCAGTGGGCATGTGGGAATACCGTTCTCACTCCCCGAACAAGCTTTCAGGAGGACAGAAGCAGCGGGTGGCGATTGCCGGCGTCGTTGCGATGCGTCCGAAGTGTATTGTGCTGGACGAGCCCACGGCCATGCTGGACCCTAACGGCCGTAAGGAGGTAATTCGGACGGTGCGGGAGCTGAATCAGAAGGAGCATGTGACGGTTCTTCTGATCACGCATTATATGGAAGAGGTGATTCATGCGGACAAGGTCATTGTCATGGATCAGGGAAAAATTGTCATGCAGGGTACTCCGAGAGAGGTATTTTCCCATGTAGAGGAGCTGAAGAGCTATCGGCTTGACGTACCCCAGGCGACTCTCGTGGCGCACGAATTGAGGAAAGCGGGAATCGACCTGCCGGAAGGTATTTTATCAAATGAAGAGCTGGTGGAAGCACTGCAGAAGGCTGCGGAGCAGAGCTGAAGCAGTTTGTGGATACTCTGCAAAAGGCTGCGGAGCAGAGCTGAAGCGGTTTGTGGATACTCTGCTATAGGCTGCGGAGCAGAGATAAATATTCTGGGAGTGTCCGCGCTGTCTGAATGCGGCGCATGAGTGCGGGCAGTTATATGGAAGGACGAAATTCATGGCAATCAGGATTGAACATTTGAATTATGTATACAGCGCTGAGACTGCGTTTGAAAAGCACGCGTTAAATGACATTAATCTGGAGCTGCCGGACGGACAGTTTATCGGCGTGATCGGACATACGGGCTCTGGGAAGTCTACGCTGATCCAGCATCTGAATGGGCTTTTGAGGGCGACCTCCGGGGCGGTATACTATAATGATAAAAATATATATGACGAGGGTTACGACATGAAGAGCCTTCGAAGCAAGGTGGGGCTTGTATTTCAGTATCCAGAGCATCAGCTGTTTGAAGCGGATGTGTTCACGGATGTCTGCTTTGGGCCGAAGAATCTGGGATTGTCCCAGGAGGAGGTGGAGGCCCGGGCGTATGAAGCGCTGAAGCTTGTGGGACTGAAGGAAAAGTATTATAAAATGTCTCCCTTTGAGTTGTCTGGGGGACAGAAAAGGCGTGTGGCCATCGCCGGCATCCTGGCGATGGATCCGGATGTGCTTGTACTGGATGAGCCGACGGCGGGGCTTGACCCGAAGGGCCGCGATGATATTCTGGACCAGGTGGCCAGGCTGCACCAGGAAAAGAAAATAACGGTGATCCTTGTATCCCACAGCATGGAGGATGTGGCCCGGTATGTGGATCGGATCATCGTCATGAATAAAGGCCAGGTCATGTTTGACGATACGCCCCGGGAGGTTTTTAAGCACTACAGGGAGCTGGAGTCTGTGGGACTGGCTGCGCCGCAGGTGACGTACCTGATGCACGGCCTTCAGGAGATGGGCTGGGATATTCCCTCTGATGCCACGACGGTGGAGGAGGCAGCAGCAGCAATTGAGAATTATCTGAAGAAGCAGTAATTTTATTTTTAAGAAAGAAGACGACCATGTTAAGAGATATTACGTTAGGCCAATATTATCCGGCGAATTCCGCCATTCATAAACTGGACCCAAGGGTAAAGCTCGCAGGAACTATGGTGTTTATTGTATCGCTGTTTGCGTTTCGCTCTGTGGAAGCGTATATTGCGGCCACCGCATTTTTGGCGGCGGTAATCTATATCAGCAGGGTTCCCCTCAAATTTATGCTGAAGGGTCTGAAATCCATTTTTATGCTGATGCTGATTACGGTGGTGTTCAACCTCTTTCTGACGAGAGGTACGCCGGTCTTTCATTTTTGGATACTGACTGTGACGAAGGAGGGCATCGAGACGGCGGCTTTCATGGCGATCCGGCTGGTTTACCTGATCCTAGGCTCCTCCGTCATGACGCTTACGACGACCCCGAATGATCTGACGGACGGTCTGGAAAAGGCGCTGAGGCCGCTGAGCAAAGTTCGCGTGCCGGTGCATGAGATCGCGATGATGATGTCTATTGCCCTGCGGTTTATTCCGATTCTCTTGGAGGAGACCGATAAGATTATGAAGGCGCAGATGGCGAGGGGCGCTGATTTTGAATCGGGAGGACTGATTCAGAAGGCAAAGAATATGATTCCGCTTCTGGTGCCGCTGTTTATCTCCGCGTTCCGCCGTGCCAATGATCTTGCCATGGCGATGGAGGCGAGGGGTTATCACGGCGGCGAGGGCCGGACGAAGATGAAGCCTCTGGTGTACCAGCGCAGGGATCATCTGGCGTATCTGTCTCTGCTTTTGTATCTTGTGCTGATGTTTTTTGTGAACCGTATCGGTTTTTTTGCAGGATTGTATTAAGTGTATCGGACGGAAAAGAATGAAACGAGTGAAGCTGACCGTCGCATATGACGGCACAAATTATTGCGGCTGGCAGGTCCAGCCGAATGGCGTTACGATAGAAAGCGAACTGAATAAGCATTTAAGCGAGCTGCTCAGAGAGGAAATCCGTGTGATCGGGGCAAGTCGCACCGACGCCGGTGTCCATGCCCGGGGAAATGTGGCGGTGTTTGATACCTCTGCGAGAATGCCGGCGGAGAAGATCTCCTATGCGATGAACACGCGGCTGCCGGAGGACATACGGATCCAGGATTCCTGCGAGGTGGCGGCGGATTTTCATCCGCGTTTCTGTGAGACGGTCAAGACATACGAATACAAGATCTGCAACCGGCGGTTCCCGGACCCCTGCAGCAGACTGTATTCTTTATTTTATTACTGGGATCTTGACGAGAAAAGGATGCAGCAGGCGGCGGATTATCTCGTGGGGACTCATGATTTTACGAGCTTTTGTACCCACAAGCCGGAGATTACTGACCATGTGCGGACGATCTACAGCCTTGATGTGACCCGGGAGGAGGATATGATCACCGTGCGAATCCGGGGAAACGGCTTCCTCTACAATATGGTGCGGATCATCGTTGGAACGCTGCTCCGGGTCGGAAGCGGGATGATGGAGCCGACGGAGGTGCCGGGGATTCTTGCAGCCCGGGACCGGAGCCTTGCAGGAGATACTGCACGGCCCCAGGGGCTGACGCTGGTGGGGATTGAGTACGTATGATCAGCCGGAGCTCCGGTCGCTTGCGGCGCCGCAGGAAAATGCTTCGTTAAACGTTCTCACAATCCTCGATATACTTCTGAAGCTTGTCGAAAGCTCCCTTATAAATCAGGGACAGCAGCTTATCCGTCCGCCGGAGGGCGAGCTGCATCTGCTCCGGGGTGATCAGGTGATCCCGGGCGGCGTCCGCCAGCTCATCCAGATCAACGACCCGGACAAAGCCGTCTGGATAGACGATAACGTCTACCAAAAGGTCAGTAAATGTATAGGCATTTTCGGCTGCGTCAAAGGTATACGAAATAATATCGCAGTACCAGCTGATCAGGTTTCCGTCATGGTCGTAGAATTTGCTGACCTTGAAGCCACGTTCCAGAAAATAGCAGGAATAGCCGTGGTGCAGTGTTTTCTTGGGGCGAATCGTGTTCCATTTCGTAATAATGACTTCTGAATCATGATGGAGAATCAAGTCGTCTTCCAGAAGAATACATTCGTCTGGGATGATTCTTTTACGGTACAATTTCAGTTCATTCATCGAAGCTCCCTCCTATTTAAAACAGAATATCAAAAATTACAAAAAATGTCTATATTTGAATGAGTTTTTGTGGAAAATTAATATAGAAATAGGATTGTAAAATTTAAAAACAGATGTTTTGAAAACGAATAAAATATGATATGATAATACTGAGGAATGGTTAGCAAAAAGAAATACCCGAAGGGCACAGAGGATGAGGGACCGAAAGGGTATGTAATGTTAGGAGGAGAAAAAATGATTCAGAACAGTATTGAAAAGCTGGTTCAGTATGGGCTTGAAACGGGATTGATCAGCCGGGAGGACGCAATTTATACGGCGAATCGTGTGCTGGAGCTGCTGCGTATCGACTCTCTTGACGAGGCGGCAGAGGCTGCGATCTGTGCGTATGAGCCGGGGGATGCTTCGGTGATAGCAGAGCTGCCGCAGATACTTGGGGATATCTGCGATTACGCTTACGAAAATGGCATTCTGGAAGAAAATACTGTGGGCTACCGGGATTTGTTTGATACGAAGGTGATGAGTCTCCTTGTGGACTGTCCGTCCAATATTATCCGTCATTTTAATGAGCTGTATCGGGAGGATCCGAAAAAGGCCACGGATTATCATTACAAATTCAGCCAGGATACGGATTATATTCGCCGCTACCGGATTGCCCGGGACCGCAAGTGGGTATCCCCGACAGAGTACGGCGATCTTGATATTACCATTAATCTTTCCAAGCCGGAGAAGGATCCGAAGGCGATTGCGGCGGCCAAACTGGCAAAGCAGACCTCCTATCCGAAGTGCCTGCTCTGCATAGAAAATGAGGGGTACGCAGGACGGCTGAACCATCCGGCACGGCAGAATCACCGCATCATTCCGGTGACGATAAACGGCAGCCAGTGGGGCTTCCAGTACTCACCGTACGTATATTATAACGAGCACTGTATTGTGTTCAATTCACAGCACGTTCCGATGAAGATTGAGCGGGCCACCTTCGGCAAGCTGCTGGATTTCGTGAGGCAGTTCCCGCATTATTTCGTAGGCTCCAATGCGGATCTTCCGATTGTCGGCGGGTCGATTCTGAGCCATGACCATTTCCAGGGAGGATGCTATGAGTTCGCCATGGCCAAGGCTCCGGTGGAGAAGAAGGTCACCTTCGCAGGCTTTGAGGACGTTGAGGCAGGTATCGTAAAATGGCCGATGTCCGTGATTCGTATCAGCAGTGAGGATACGGACCGCCTGATCGAGCTGGCGGACAGAATTCTTATCGCATGGCGCGGGTACACCGACGAGGCTGCGTTTATTTTTGCAGAGACAGAGGGCGAGCCGCACAATACGATCACGCCGATTGCAAGAAAGCGCGGCGATAAGTTTGAGCTGGATCTCGTGCTCCGCAACAACATTACGACAGAGGAGCATCCTCTGGGCGTTTACCACCCCCATGCAGAGCTGCACCATATCAAGAAAGAGAACATCGGTCTTATCGAGGTTATGGGTCTCGCCGTACTTCCGGCCAGACTGAAGGATGAGCTGGAGCATCTGCAGGAGGCAATGCTGGAGGGACGGGATATTACCGGAGACGAGGAGCTTGGCAAGCATGCGGACTGGGTGGCAGAGCTGAAGGAAAAATACGGTTCTTTCCAGGCAGACACCATTGAAAAGGTGATTCAGGACGAGGTAGGGCTTGTATTCAGCAAGGTGCTGGAGCACGCCGGCGTTTACAAGAGAAATGCCGAGGGACAGGCAGCGTTTGACCGGTTTATATCCAGTGTAAAATAGGAGCTGGGAAGCATGGCCTGTGTCCAGTGTAAAGCAGGAGCTGGGAAGCATGACTTGTATCCGGCGTAGAATAAGGCCGGAGGGACAGGCTTCGCATCCGGCGTAGAATAAGGTCGGAGAGACAGGTTTCATATCTGGCGTAAAAAGACCGGGGCGTGGGTTTTGTGTCAG
Source organism: Lachnospiraceae bacterium (assembly GCA_030524705.1). GTDB lineage: Bacteria > Bacillota > Clostridia > Lachnospirales > Lachnospiraceae > Choladousia. The sequence continues at coordinate 7,259 of JAUNGD010000030.1, forward strand.
GCCGCGGCAAATATGCTGAAATTAAGGGGGACATATGAGAAAAAACATACTTGCACCGTCAATTTTATCGGCGGATTTCAAGCATTTGGGACAGGATATTCAGGAAACGGTACAGGCCGGGGCAGAATATCTTCATATTGACGTGATGGATGGCATGTTTGTGCCGAGCATATCCTTTGGAATGCCGGTGATACAGTCTATCCGCAGTCTGACGGACTGCTTTTTCGATGTGCATCTGATGATCGAGCAGCCGGAACGCTATATCGAGACCTTTGCAAAGTGCGGGGCAGATTCCATCACGGTTCATGCCGAGGCGACCAAGCATCTTCACCGGGCAGTACAGCAGATCAAGGGCTGCGGCGTGAAGGCAGGCGTGGCGTTAAATCCGGCGACGCCTCTTTCGGCCCTGGATTATGTTCTCGAGGATGTCGATATGGTGCTGATCATGACGGTGAATCCGGGATTCGGAGGACAGAAATATATTCCGCAGATGACAGAGAAAATCCGCACCCTTCGTCAGAGGCTGATCCAAATGGGACTGGAGACCGATATTCAGGTGGACGGCGGCATCAAGACAGACACGATCCGGGAGGTGCTGGGTGCAGGGGCCAACGTATGTGTGGCAGGCTCGGCGGTGTTCGGAGAGCAGATTGCGGAGAAGACGACGGGGTTTCTGAATATCATGAAGGAATATGGAGAATGGTGATTTTCGCTCCAACTGAAGGACTGTATAACGAATAACTGAAGGACTCAAAGGGCAGAATGCTTTTTGGGCTACACAAAAGGAGGCATTGATATGATAGCAGTGGGATGTGACCACGGCGGTTACGAACTGAAAAAAGAGATTTTGGCATATCTGGATAAGGAGCAGATCGAGTATAAGGATTTCGGCTGCGACAGCACAGATGCGGTGGATTATCCGGTGTACGCAAAAAAGGTGACGTCGGCCATCAAGGACGGCTCCTGCGACAAGGGTATCCTGATCTGCGGTACGGGGATCGGTATTTCCATCGCAGCAAACAAGGTGCCGGGCATCCGGGCGGCTCTTTGTACGGACTGCTTCTGTGCAGAGGCGACGAGACAGCACAACGACGCCAACATTCTGGCCCTGGGCGGCAGAGTCGTAGGCCCGGGACTGGCAGTAAAGATCGTAGACACCTTCCTGCATACAGAGTTTTCCGGCGCTGAGCGTCACCAGCACAGAATTGATATGATCGAGGACTGATCCTGCAGTCGGCATAAATATCTATATAATTATATGTAGAAATGTTCAGAATCCCCTGACTTTGGTATGAAAGCCGGGGGATTCTTAAATGAAAGCAGCTATAGACCGAAGTCTATGTTACATTTTATTATACAGCTTTTGATACTGCCGTTTTATATTGCAGCTTTATATTGCGTTTTTCAATTACAGCTTTTGATACAGCTATTTTCATATACTGTAGCTCCACAGATTCCGTATCTGCGGCAGCAGTGTCTCCATGCTCCAGTGCTTTTCGCTGTTGATCCGGCTGTTCGGATCATTTACGATGATGTTTCCGTCGGCGTCAATGCCGGTCAGGACGATGAAATGGCCGGTGTAAGTAAAGTCGCCGGGATACATGGAGCAGATGATCGGATGGCAGGGATCAAGATAGCTGTAGATATAGTCTGAGCTCACCTCTCCGTAGGCGGCGTTCAGTCCGAGAAGCCCGGCACCCTCCGTCATCAGATTCCAGGAGGTGCCCTCGCCGGGGACATAATAGCCCTGCTGTTCGGAGAATTTTGCTGTCTCGTAGGGATTCCAGTATGTACTTTGGTTCAGGCCGCACACCACCATGGAAATGCAGGTGGGGCCACAGCCGGTCAGAGCGAGGAGATCACTTCCATAGGTTTCATAGCCCCAGCGTTCATCCCATTGAAGAAACAGCGGAATATGCTCCGGCTGTACTTCACCGGACAAATCAATATCCCATTTTTTGTCTTTATTTTTCGGATAGTTATCTACAAAGGCGGCTGCTTCCGGGTATTTCGTCTTGAATTCGATCAGGCTGTCCGGGATACGGCTGCTGCTTCGGTTGAACCACAGGGCAAGCCCGCCCACCAGAACCAGCACGCAGATACTGGAAAGAACGATAACTTTCTTTTTTGGTCTTTGTTTCTTGCGGGTCTGTTTTTCCATTTCCGATCCTTCACCCCCAATACATGTCGTATCATAAACGTATGATAGCATAAGGACTCCGGCAGAAAATGAAGTATTTCTTAATATTCCGGCATATTTCGGCATTTCATGGCAGCGGGAGACATTGGGGTTAGTAGGCAATAGTATCAGTAGACAAGGGGCGTGTCGCTCCCTGCCTGTGGATGCTATGTTCAGAGAATCGAGAAGGTGTCCTCCATCAGAAGCCAGTTTGCCCGCCACCAGCGCATCAGCTGCCAGTATCCGGCGCCCCTGAGCTGAAATTCTTTGATGAGATTGAATTTTGCCTGGATGCTGCGGACGTCTTCAAACCAGACCTCGTGCGGAATACCCTCTGAATCATATTGAAAGAAGGGGGACTGCGCTGTCTCGTCGAAGAAGATGGGGGCGCCGTTTCGAATGGCAATCTGAATTGCCTCCACGTTTCCGATGGTGGCGGCTGCAGTAATGCCCTGCACAAAGGGAAGCGGCCAGTCATATCCGTAATTTGGAATTCCGAGATTTATTTTTGCGGCGGGGATTTCGGTGACGGCATACTCGACGACGCGGCGTACCAGGTTGATGGGGGCCACCGCCATGTTGGGGCCGTATTTATAGCCCCATTCATATGTCATCAAAAGAACTGAATCCGCGGCCTGCCCCAGCCCCCTGTAATCCTTGCCCTCGTAGAGCAGGCCGGTCTGTCCAGCAGAGGTTTTGGGAGCTAAAGCCACCGAGGTTGTGCAGCCCAGGGGACGCAGCGCGTTCGCAAGATCAGATACAAAGGCGGTAAAGGCATCCCGGTCAAGAGCAAGGATGTATTCAAAATCAACGTCCACACCGGAGTAGCTCTTTTCTTCTATGATTTCCAGAAGCTGTTCGATCAGGTTTTGTTTGTATGCGGGATTCTGTACGACGGAGTGGATCAGGGCGTTGTTGAAACGTCCGTCCGGGCCGAAGGGAGTCAGCGTCAGCACAGAGCGGACGCCTGCGTTTCGGGCCTCATTTATCATCCATACGTCGTCCAGAGGCGGCGAAATTAAATTACCCTCCATGGTAAAGCCGTAGGAAAATATATAAAGCTCCGTCAAAAAGGGCAGCGTCTGCCGCAGAACCCAGGGGCTGATATAGGTATAGGCGTACCCGAAGGAGACCAGGGAAGGCTTTTCTGCCGGAAGAGAGGGGGTATCAAGAAGCAGCGCCTGGCCGACGGCCAGGGCATAAGGCGGGATCAGTTGATTTACATAAATAATGGAATCCACCGGGATCTGAAAGGCTGCGGCGATGGCGTCGATATTGTCGCCGGGTTTTACAGTGTATAATTCCATGCGTATACCTGCATTCGAAATTTCATATAAAATATATGCGCAGGGTGAGGAGAACATTCAGAATTACTTTTTCATTGCTGAAAACAGTAAAAGTGGTATAATATCCGAGAAGGAAGATGCAAGACGGCGGAGCTGCAGGAATTTGTCCGGGGAGGGAAGTATATCTCTATGGTTCTAGGGCAAAGGAAACAAATCTGGAGAGAAGCGATAGTGATATTGCAGTGGCTGGTGCGGAAAGCTTTGAAGAATTACTGGAAATAATTGAAGAAATCCCCACGTTGTATACGATAGATGTGCTGAATCTTGATATCTGCGGAAACCAGAATTTATTGGAGGACATCAGATTATATGGACGAAAAATATATGAAAAGATTTCATAGCTTTCAAAGGTCTTTGCATTCTCTGGCAGAAGCACGGGAGCGTGATATGTCAGATTCCTTCGTTTTAAGTGGAACCGGTGCAAAATTCAGTATTACATTTGAGTTGGCCTGGAAGGTCATGAAGGATATTCTGGTGCAGCATTATGGGATAACGGACTTAGATCGTTATCAGGGAATATTGCGGCAGTATCACAGAAGCATATATTGATTTATTTTATGAATTTGAAAAAACTGTTCTCGAACTGCTGCGTAAGGATGAAGAGCAGAGGAATACAGAGCTATAAATAATAGAAGGAAGGAAACTATCATGTACGATCAGCTGACACAGAGCGACATTAAAAAAATAGAAGAGGAAATAGAATACCGAAAGCTTGTAGTACGCAAGGAGGCCATTGAGGCGGTTAAGGAAGCCCGGGCGCACGGCGATCTGAGCGAAAATTTTGAGTACCATGCGGCCAAAAAGGACAAAAACAAGAATGAGAGCCGGATTCGTTATCTGGAGCGGATGCTGAAGACTGCAAAGGTGATCTCGGACAATTCCAAGGAAGATGAGGTGGGGATTAACAATACAGTGCAGGTCTATTTTGAGGAGGATGATGAGACGGAGACGTACCGCCTGGTGACGACGGTGAGGGGAAGCTCCATCAACGGCCTGATCAGCATAGAATCCCCGCTGGGCAAGGCCATTCTGGGACATAAGGTGGGAGACCGGGTGTATATCAAGGTCAACGACCAGTACGGATATTATGTGGTGATAAAGTCGATTGAAAATACACAGGACGACAGCCATGACAAGCTGAGAAGCTTTTAAGATTTTTCAGAAGACCAGACCGAACAGAAAAACAACCGGAATAGCGATTTGTGAAAGAAACTTCCACGCCTGCCTCCGGCTGCTTTATGGCTCATCTCTGAGCAAGGAAAGAGAAAAATGTATGAAAAACTTAACCGAAATTAAGATAGTTGTTTGTCGAAGCCACTCGCGATGCAGACGCGCCGTGCATCGCGATGACTTCATTTGATCTTTATGCTGTAAGTATACTGGAAAATTGTGTATAAATCGTGACTGAAAGCTGAAAGAAAAATAAAGAAACCTTAAAAAATAAAAAAGATTCTATAATGTAAATCTATACGGTTGGATGGACGGAGAGTTTTATGTTTAATATAGAAGAAGAGCTGAAGAAACTGCCCGGGCGGCCCGGCGTTTATATTATGCATGATGAGCGGGACGACATTATCTATGTGGGAAAAGCCATCAGCCTGAAGAACCGGGTACGGCAGTATTTCCAGAGCAGCCGGAACAAAAGCGTGAAAATACAGCAGATGGTGGAGCGGATCCGGCGGTTTGAATACATTGTGACGGACTCTGAGCTGGAGGCCCTGGTGCTGGAATGCAATCTAATCAAGGAGCATCGGCCGAAGTACAACACGATGCTGAAGGATGACAAGAGCTATCCCTTCATCAAGGTGACACTGGGGGAGGAATTTCCCCGGGTACTTTTTTCACGCACCATGAAAAAGGATAAATCCCGGTATTTTGGGCCGTATACCAGTGCGGGGGCCGTGAAGGATACGATAGATCTGATCAAAAAGCTGTATAAGCTGCGGAGCTGCAGCCGCAGCCTGCCCCGGGACATCGGGAAGGAGCGTCCCTGTCTTTATTACCACATCGGACAGTGCAATGCGCCTTGCCAGGGAAAGATCAGCAAAGAAGAATACCGGAAATCCATTGACGAGGCGCTGGAATTTTTGAACGGCAACCATGCGCCGGTATTGGAAATGCTGGAAAAGAAGATGAACGAAGCCTCAGAAAATATGGATTTTGAAGAGGCTATTGAATACCGTGACCTGATCCAGAGCGTCAATCAGGTGGCGCAGCGGCAGAAGATCACCCACGGCGACGGGGAGGACAAGGATGTGCTGGCCATGGCCGTGGAGGGAGAGGACGCTGTTATGCAGGTGTTCTTTATTCGGGGCGGCAAGATGATCGGCCGGGAGCATTTTTACCTGCGGGTGGCGCCTCATGATACGAGGTCGGCGATCCTCAGCAGCTTTGTGAAGCAGTATTACGCCGGAACGCCATTTGTGCCCCGAGAGCTGATGCTGGAAACTGAAATTGAGGATCATGAGGTGGTGGAGGCCTGGCTTACTGAAAAGCGCGGGCAGCGCGTCTATCTCCATGTGCCGAAGAAGGGGACGAAGGAGAAGCTGGTGGAGATGGCGGGAGAGAACGCGGCCATCGTCCTGCGGCAGGATAAGGAGCGCATCAAGCGGGAAGAGGGTCGGACCATCGGGGCGGTTCACGAGATTGAAAAGCTTCTGGGTATCGAGTACGCCATGAGGATGGAAGCCTTTGATATTTCCAATATCAGCGGTTTTGAATCGGTGGGCTCCATGATTGTGTACGAAAAGGGTAAGCCTAAGCGGAGCGATTACCGGAAATTTAAAATAAAGACGGTGCAGGGGCCGGATGATTACGCCAGCATGGAAGAGGTGCTGACGAGAAGATTTTCTCACGGTCTTGAAGAGCAGAGGGAGCTCGAGCAGAAGGGCATGGGCTATGAAATGGGCAGCTTCAGCCGCTTCCCGGATCTGATCATGATGGACGGCGGAAGAGGCCAGGTAAACATTGCCCTTAAGGTGCTGGAAAAGCTGGGGATTTCGATTCCGGTCTGCGGCATGGTCAAAGATGATTACCACAGGACGCGGGGCATTTATTTTGAAAATGTGGAGCTCCCGATTGATACGCATTCTGAGGCTTTCCGGCTTGTGACGCGGATTCAGGATGAAGCCCACCGGTTTGCCATAGAGTATCATCGCAGCCTGCGCGGCAAGCAGCAGGTACATTCCATTCTGGATGATATAGAGGGTATCGGCCCGACGAGAAGGAAGGCGCTGATGCGTACCTTTAAATCCCTGGAGGCGGTGCGGGACGCGACGCTGGAGCAGCTTGCAAATGCACCTTCCATGAATATGCGCAGCGCGCAGCAGGTGTATGATTTCTTCCACTCAAAGGAGGCGGCCGGGGTTTCTGAAGTGACGGTGGAATATTCGTAGCAGCTGAAAGGACAGCTTGCGGCATGGCGGGCCAGAACTGTAGCTGAAAGAACGTTCTGCGGCATGACCGGTTTGAACTGTAATTGAAAGACTAAATGTACTTGACGGGGCTGTCAGATAAGTTATAAAATGTAACAAAGAATTTTTATGCGAGAAAGATTCAGGAGGGTTTACAAAATGGCGAGCAGCGTGACTATTGAAAAGCTGGCGGACAAGATGAAGCTCACGAATGCGATCCCGGAGATCAGTATGGAAGGAAAGAAGATCGTGACTTCGGAGATTAACCGTCCGGCGCTTCAGCTTACAGGATATTTTGATCATTTTTATTCGGAGCGTGTGCAGATCATCGGATACGTAGAATACACGTATCTGGAGCACCTGACAAGAGAGCAGAAGCTTCCGGTATATGAGAAATTTCTGTCCTATCATGTTCCGTGTATTATCTATACGACGATGACGGAGCCGGATGAGGATATGCTTCGTCTGGCAAGGAAGTATGAGGTTCCCGTATTTACCACGAAGATGACCACCTCAGATTTTATGGCGGAGGTGATCCGCTGGCTGAATGTGGAGCTGGCGCCATGTATTTCGATTCACGGTGTCCTTGTGGATGTATACGGCGAGGGCGTCCTGATCATGGGCGAGAGCGGCATCGGAAAGAGTGAGGCGGCTCTGGAGCTGATCAAACGAGGCCACCGTCTTGTTACGGATGACGTGGTGGAGATCCGTAAGGTCAGCGACGAGACACTGATCGGTACGGCGCCGGATATTACGCGGCATTTTATCGAGCTGCGCGGTATCGGCATTATTGACGTAAAGACGCTGTTCGGTGTTGAGAGCGTAAAGAATACGCAGTCCATTGATCTGGTAATCAAGCTGGAGGAGTGGGACCGCGACAAGGAGTACGACCGTCTTGGTCTTGAGGAAGAGTATACGGAATTCCTGGGCAACCGTGTGGTATGTCATTCTCTTCCGATTCGTCCGGGCCGGAATTTGGCTGTCATCGTAGAGTCGGCGGCAGTCAACCACCGTCAGAAGAAGATGGGCTACAATGCAGCGAAGGAATTGTACAATCGTGTACAGAACAGTTTGATGAAAAATGCAGGAAAGAGAGATTAAAAATGAAGAAGTATTGTTTTGGAATTGACGTGGGCGGAACAACGGTAAAATGTGGTCTCTTTACGGTGAACGGAGAGGTGCTGGACAAATGGGAGATCAAGACCCGGACGGAGGATAACGGTGTCAACATCCTGCCGGATGTCGCAGAGACGATTCTGCAGAAGATCGCAGAGAAAAAGATTGATAAGGAGCTGGTGGCAGGCATCGGCATTGGCGTACCCGGTCCGGTAAATGAAGCGGGGGAGGTTCCCTGCGCTGTTAACCTGCACTGGGGCTATGTAAATATCGTAGGCGATCTGGAGCGCATGACGGGTCTTCCGGTCAAAGCCGGAAATGACGCCAACGTAGCGGCTCTGGGTGAGCTCTGGAAGGGCGGCGGCGCCGGATACCACAGCCTGATCATGGTGACGCTGGGTACCGGAGTCGGCGGCGGAATCATCATCAATGACAAGATTGTGGCAGGCTCCCACGGAGCCGGAGGAGAGATCGGACATGCACATGTGGACGACACGATCACGGATCCCTGCAACTGCGGCAACTGCGGCTGCCTGGAGCAGGTAGCTTCGGCAACGGGTATCGTGCGTCTGGCGAAGGAAGCGCTGGCTGCCTCCGACGAGCCGTCTCTTCTTCGGGAAGGAAGGGTATCTGCAAAGAGTGTATGGGATGCGGTAAAGGCCGGGGATGCGCTGGCTATCCAGATTGCGGAGCGGTTCGGTACATATCTTGGAAAGACCCTGGCTGTTTTTTGTACTGTGGCAGACCCGCAGGTTATCGTGATCGGCGGCGGCGTATCCAAGGCCGGACAGATCCTTTTGGATTACATCATTGAGCCATTCAAAAAATGCGCCTTCTCAGCATGCCGCGAGACGGAGTTTGCGCTGGCCACCCTTGGCAACGACGCAGGTATTTTCGGAGCTGCGAAGATGGTGATTTAAATACAGGGCGGCGAGGCGTTTGCCATACTGGCAGAGCTTTTTTGAGAATTGTGAGATATAAGAGAAAAGACAGGGACAGGGAGCTGAAGTGCTTCCCTGTCTTTCCTGTTTGTATCTATTCCTTTTTATATCTATTACTTCTGCAGGGAGGTAAATTTTGAACATTCTGTTGACGGCGATTAATGCAAAGTACATACATTCCAACCTGGCGGTATACAGCCTGAAGGCTTCTGCGGGAAAATACGAGCCCTTGATTGAGCTGACGGAATTTACCATCAACAACCAGACCGATGATATTTTCCGGGCAGTTTATCAGAAAAAGCCGGAGCTTCTTTTTCTGTCCTGCTATATTTGGAACCGGAGCGTGGTGACGGAGCTGGCGGAAAATATACATAAGGTACTGCCGGAAACCGTTATCTGGGCCGGAGGCCCGGAGGTTTCCTACGATGCGGAGCGGTTTTTGCTGGAGCAGCCGCAGTTCTCCGGGATCATGAAGGGGGAAGGGGAGCGCACATTTTTCCGGCTTTTAGAATATTATATAGACGGGAAAGGCGCGCTTTCGGAAATTCCGGGGATCACATACCGGGAAGACGGTGGGCTTCGCAGCACCGGGATGCCGGAGATGATGAAGACTCTGGACGAGCTGCCCTTTGTCTATCAGATCCCGGAGAAATTTGAACACAGGATAATTTATTATGAGAGCAGCCGGGGCTGCCCGTATTCCTGCAGCTACTGTCTTTCTTCTATTGATAAGAGAGTGCGCTTCCGCAGCCCGGAGCTGGTAAAAAAGGAGCTGGGATTTTTGCTGGAGCATCGGGTGCCCCAGGTGAAATTTGTGGACCGCACCTTCAACTGCAATCACAGACACGCCCTGGAGATCTGGAAATTTATCCGGGAGCATGACAACGGGATCACGAATTTTCACTTTGAGATCGCCGCGGATATCCTGACGGAGGAGGAGCTGGAGGTGCTTGCCGGGATGCGTCCCGGGCTGGTTCAGCTTGAAATCGGGGTGCAGACCGTCAATGAGAGGACGCTGGAGGCGATTCACCGCACGGCAAAATTCGAACGGATCGCAGAACGGGTGCAGAGGATTGCGGCGGGCAGGAACATCCATCAGCATCTCGACCTGATCGCCGGACTGCCCTATGAGGATTTCGAGAGCTTTCGGACATCCTTTGACCGGGTGTATGGGCTGAAGCCCCAGGAGCTGCAGCTTGGTTTTCTGAAGGTGCTGCAGGGCTCGGAGATGTATCAGAGAGCCGGGGAGTACGGGATTCTGTACCGCAGCGCACAGCCCTATGAGGTGCTGGCGACGCGGTGGATCTCCTGCGGCGAGCTGATGCGGCTGAAGGAAGTGGAGGAGATGCTGGAGGTTTATTACAACAGCCAGCAGTTCCGTTATACCATAGAAGCGCTGGAGCGGTGGTTTGACCGTCCCATTGCAATGTACGAGGCTTTGGCGGACTACTACCGGGCCGATGACGCGGAGGGAAAGTCATATTCCAGAATGCAGCGCTTTGCGATGCTGCGGGGCTTTATCCGGGAAACAGTGCAGGAACGGAAAATGCCGGAGGATACGGGAAAAATTCGGAGCGCAGAGGAAAAGCCGGAGAACACGGCGAAATATCTGCAATACTTTGACGAGCTGCTGACCCTGGACATTTATTTGCGGGAAAACGCGAAAAGCCGTCCGGTCTGGGCGGAGGACGCAGGGGCGTACCGGGATCGGGTGATACAGTTTTATCAGCAGGAGGAACAGACGCACCGGTATCTGCCCGCTTATGGACAGATGAATTGGAAACAGATGATGCGAATGACCCATTTGGAGCATTTTACCTGCGGCGTGGCCGGGAAGGGAGCAGGAAAAGAGGTCTGGCTGCTGTTTGATTATGAAAAAAGAGACCCTCTTACGAAGGATGCGGCGGTCTGTGAGGTGGAGATGCCCGGATATGGTGCGGCGGTCTGCGAAAGGGAGATGCCCGGATATGATGCGGCGGTCTGCGAGGTGGAAATGCCTGGATTTGGTGCGGCCTGTGAAGCAGAGTGATAGACGCCCGGGTGCAATGACGTTTGTGGAACGGAAATGATGTGAAAGGGCGGTTTCACTGCCGGGAAAGGAATGAAAAACGATGGAAAACAGTTATGTGGCGTTTGACCTGGAGACGACGGGACTGCGCCCGAAATACGACAAAATTCTGGAGATAGGAGCGGTGAAGGTGGAGTGCGGAGAGGTTACGGGCACGTATGAGACCTTTATTGACAGCGGCGCAGAGATCCCGCCGAGGATCACGGAGCTGACGGGGATTACTCAGGAAATGGTGGCCGGGAGTCCGGGCATCCGGGAGGCTGTGGAAGGATTTCTGGATTTTTCGGGTGACAGTGTGCTGCTGGGACATAATATCCAGTTTGACTACAGCTTTATGAAGCGCAATGTGGTGAATCTGGGAGGAACCTATGAGCGGAGGGGACTGGATACGCTGTCGATCTCAAGGCTGTGCTTGCCTCAGCTTCCAGGCAAATCTCTGGACAAAATGGCGGCGCATTACGGGATACCCCAGGAGCAGCACCACAGGGCATTGGACGACGCCCTGACGGCGGCCAGGCTGTACGAGCGGCTGCGGGAGGAATTCGGAGAAAAGAGGCCGGATCTGTTTGAAGCGTCGCCGCTGGTATTTAAGGTGAAGAAAGAGGGGCCGATCACAAATTCACAAAAAGTATACTTGCGGGATTTGTTAAAATATCATAGAATAGAGAGTAACGTAAAAATAGAGATGCTGACGAAGAGCGAGGCGTCCCGTATGATAGATGGTATTATTTCACAGCATGGGAAAATGGTGAGGTGACAGTGATGATGAACTTTAACAATTCTAAGACACAGAAAAAGATTGCAGCGGCAATCGTGATTATTATTGTGCTTGCTATGGTGGCAGGAACGATTCTGCCGGCTCTGGTATAACAGAAGCAGGCAATTCATGAAGGGGAAGATTATGCGAAAAAGGTTAATGACAGGGGTATTGGCCGCTCTGACGCTGGCCGCCGGCTGTACGGTGCTGTCTCTGGCCGCAGAGCAGAAGAATGTCATCAGCGACGGCGTGTTCATCGGGGATACGGATATCAGCGGGATGACTGCTGATGAGGCGGAGGCCTACGTGGAGAGCGAGGTGCAGAAGCTGGGAGATTCTGTGGTTACGCTCCAGATGGGCGACAGCCAGGTATCCAAGACTTGGAGCGAGCTTGGCCTCAAATGGAAGAACACGGATCTCATAGAGGAGGTCAGCCAGCTCGGTACGACGGGCAATATCGTGCGCCGGTATAAGGAGCAGAAGGATCTGCAGAACCAGAGCTCACATTATGAGATTGAATATACAGTGGATGCGGACGCCCAGAAGGCGTTCGTGGATTCCTGCGAGCAGTTCAATTCAGAGCCGGTGGAGGGCTCCTGCTACATGGGAGACGACGGGATGCTGCGCGTGGAGGGCGGCACCGACGGTCTGACCCTGGATGCGGAGGCGACGCTGGCGGATCTGCAGGAGCGCATGAATGATTATACCTCCGGGGATATGATGATAGAAGCATCGGTGGACCGGGTTTCTCCGGTGCTTACGGCGGAGATGCTGCAGCAGATGGACGATGTGCTGGGGACAGCCACGACGGATTATTCCGCGTCCTCCTGGGGCAGGGCCCAAAATGTGGAGACCGGTACCTCAAAGATCAACGGTACGCTGCTGATGCCAGGAGAAAGCTTTTCCGTGACAGACGCGGTGGTGCCCTTTACCGCGGAGAACGGATATGAGCTGGCGCCCTCCTATGAGGCAGGGCAGGTGGTCGATTCCTACGGCGGCGGAATCTGCCAGGTGTCCACGACACTGTACAATGCGGTGCTGAAGGCTGAGCTTCAGGTGGATGCGCGTTCCAATCATACAATGCTGGTCAATTACGTAGACCCGTCAAAGGATGCAGCCATCGCGGAGGGCGTGATGGACTTCGTGTTTACGAACAATCTGGAAAATCCTATTTATATTGCAGGCTCTGCGTATTACGGTACGCTGAATTTTACGATTTTCGGTGTGGAGACAAGGCCCTCGAACCGTTCCATAGAGTTTGTCAGCGAGACCCTGAGCCAGACAGATCCCTCCACCAACATCAAGCTGGTGGCAAAGACGGATCAGAATGTCGGATATTTTGCACAGGTACAGTCGCCTCATCAGGGACTGTCGGCGGTTCTCTGGAAAAACATATATTATGACGGCGTCCTGTCGGATACGATTCAGGTAAACAGCAGCTACTATCAGGCGTCCCCGGCGATCTATGAGGTGGGAGTGGTGACGGACAATCAGGCGCTGGCCTCTGCACTTTATACGGCGATCGGTTCGAACAGCCTGTCCCAGGTACAGTCGATTCTGGCAAACGGCGTACAGCAGCAGACCGAGACCCAGGCAACGGAGGCGCCCGTGCAGACGGAGGCTCCTGTACAGACAGAGGCCCCGGTGCAGGCAGATCCGGGACAGATGGTGGACCCGCCGGAGCCGGATGATATTACAGTGATCCAATAAGAAAAGAAGGAAGCTTCGGAGCGCTGCTTCAGTGCTCCGAGGAGTTGAGCAAGGTGATAGGATGCGTACAGGAAAGCTGGCGGAAGCGGCGCTTAAGCGTTCCGTCCTCAGACAACTGGATACGGACAGATCGGTCAGCACAGAACGCTACGGCGCGGACTGTGCTGTCTTACCCCAGAAGAGCGGGCGCCTGTCGGTATACACTGCGGTGAGCGCAGTTCCGGGCTTTGAGCACAGGCCGGAACTGCTGGTGACGGCGGCGGTGAACAATCTTGCAGCCGGCGGCGCCGAGCCGGAGGCCCTGACGGTACACGCTTTGGTTCCGGCAGACTATGAGGAAGCGGCGCTGAAAAAGGATATAAGGCGGATTGCAGCGGCGGCCAGGCATAGCGGCATGGAGGTGCTCTGCGGTCATACGGAGGTCTCGGAGGCGGTAAACCGGCCTCTGTACCAGATCACCGGCATTGGCAGCGTGAAAAGCGAGGACTGCCGGGCGCAGGAAAAGCTTCGCCCCGGGGATGCGCTGGTCATGACGAAGTGGATCGCCCTGGCAGGGACGGCGGCCCTGGCAGAACGGTATGAGGAGGAGCTGGGGAAGCGGTTTCCCTTCCCATTGATCGACCGGGCGAAGGAATACGAAGGGCTGATGTCTGTGGCCCGGGAGGCCCGGGCCGTCACCCGGTTTGGCGTCTGCGCTATGCACGACCTGTCCCAGGGCGGTATTTTCGGAGCACTCTGGGAGATGGCGGAGCGGGCCGGAGCCGGACTGGAAGTGGATTTAAAAAAGATTCCTGTAAAACAGGAAACGATAGAAATTTGTGAATATTTTGATATAAACCCATATAACCTGTATTCGGCGGGTTCACTGCTGGTAGGGACGAATCAGCCGGAGGCTCTCATTGCGGAGCTGTCTGGGCTTGGTATTTTCGCCGCAGTGATCGGACGGGTGACGGAGGGCAACGACCGGATCATCCGCAACGGCGAGGACGTGAGGTTTCTCGACCGGCCGCAGCAGGAAGAATGGTATCGGAGGATTGGAAAATGAGAGAACAGATTTTAACATTTCTTGAGAAAAACAGCAAAATTGATTTGCAGGAGCTGGCGGTTATGCTGGGCTCCAGCGAGGAGGTCATCGCCAATGAGGTGGCAAAGATGGAGGAGGAGCAGGTCATTTGCGGCTACCACACACTGATTGACTGGGAGAAGACCTCTTCGGAGAAGGTAACGGCGCTGATTGAGGTTCGGGTGACGCCTCAGAGAGGCCAGGGCTTTGACTCTATCGCGGAGCGCATCTACAATTACCCGGAGGTGCAGTCCGTGTACCTGATCTCCGGGGCGTATGACCTTCTGGTCATCCTGCAGGGAAAGACTCTGCGGGAGGTATCCAGCTTTGTCAGCGACAAGCTGTCAACCCTGGACACGGTGCTCAGTACTGCAACACATTTTATTTTGAAGAAATACAAGGATTACGGTACAATCATGGGCAAAAAATCAAAGGATGAAAGGATGTTGGTGACACCGTGAGAAATCCATTATCAGATAAAGTAACGGCCATCGAGCCCTCGGGGATCCGAAAGTTTTTTGATATTGCCAGTGAGATGGAGGACGTTGTTTCCCTGGGCGTCGGCGAGCCGGATTTTGATACGCCGTGGCATATCCGCGACGAAGGTATTTATTCTCTGGAGAAGGGACGCACCTTTTATACCTCTAATTCTGGTCTGAAGGAGCTGCGCCAGGAGATCAGCAGCTATCTGAAGCGCAGATGCAGCCTGGAATACGATCCGATGCATGAGATTCTGGTGACGGTGGGAGGCAGCGAGGGCATTGACATTGCTCTGCGGGCCATGCTGAATCCTGGAGACGAGGTGCTGATTCCACAGCCCTGCTATGTTTCTTATCTGCCCTGCGTCGTTCTGGCGGACGGCGTGCCGGTTACGATCGAATTAAAAGAAGAAAATGAGTTCCGCCTGACGAAGGAGGAGCTGCTTGAGAAGATTACAGACAAGACGAAGATCCTGGTTCTTCCGTTCCCGAACAATCCGACGGGAGCCGTTATGCGCAGGGAGGATCTTGAGGCCATCGCCGAAGTAATCATAGAGAAGGATCTGTTCGTGCTGTCGGATGAGATTTACTCTGAGCTTACGTATCAGGGGGATCACGTATCCATCGCCAGTCTCCCGGGGATGTGGGAGCGCACGCTGACGATCAACGGCTTTTCAAAATCATACGCCATGACGGGATGGCGTCTCGGATATATCTGCGGCCCGCAGGAGATTGTTCAGCAGATGACGAAGATTCACCAGTTTGCCATCATGTGTGCGCCCACCACCAGCCAGTATGCGGCGGTGGAAGCACTGCGGAACGGCGATGGGGACGTTGCACAGATGCGGGAGGCCTACAATCAGCGCAGACGTTTCCTGATGCATGAATTTAAGCGGATGGGATTAAAATGCTTCGAGCCCTTCGGTGCATTTTACGTATTCCCGTGTATTAAGGAATTCGGACTGACCTCAGATGAATTTGCCATGCGGCTTCTGGAAGAGGAGCACGTTGCCGTGGTGCCGGGTACTGCGTTTGGCCCCTGCGGAGAAGGATTTCTGCGTATCTCCTACGCCTACTCCATCGAGGCGCTGAAGATCGCCCTGGAGCGTCTGGAGAGATTCATTAAGCGGCTGCAGGCATAAATGGAGCGCGGACATCAGGGTGTGCAGACATTGAGAAGCGCAGACATCAGGGTATGCGGACATCAGGAGGCGCAGCTCTTGACAAAGGAGAAGCGGCAATGGGATTGAATATTGTATTATACGAGCCGGAGATTCCGGCGAACACAGGAAACATCGGCAGAACCTGCGTGGCCACGGGGACGCGGCTGCACCTGATCGAGCCCCTGGGCTTTCACCTTACGGAGAAGGCATTGAAGCGGGCCGGGATGGATTACTGGCCGCAGCTTGACGTGACGCGCTATGTGAACTATCAGGATTTTCTGGAGAAAAACCCAGGAGTCAGGATTTATATGGCGACGACGAAGGGCCGGAAGGTTTACACGGAGGTTTCCTACGAGCCGGACTGCTACATTATGTTTGGAAAGGAAAGCGCGGGCATCCCGGAG
The DNA here is from genome assembly GCA_030524705.1 of Lachnospiraceae bacterium. GTDB lineage: Bacteria > Bacillota > Clostridia > Lachnospirales > Lachnospiraceae > Choladousia. Next base: position 23,898 of record JAUNGD010000030.1, read on the forward strand.
GAGATTCTGAAGGAGCATCCCGAGGAGGCCCTACGGATACCGATGATTGGGGAGACGCGATCTTTGAATCTCGGAAATTCGGCGGCCATCGTCCTGTATGAAGCGCTGCGGCAGAACGGATTCGCCCAGATGAAGCTGCAGGGCGAACTGACGAAATATACCTGGGAGTGACGGAAAGGAGCAGAGCATGGATTTACCACAGAAATTTTTGGAGCGTATGGAGAAGGTGCTGGGGGATGAGTATGACGATTTCCTTCAGACGTATCATGAGCCGAGGCGGTTCGGACTCCGGGTCAATACGCTCAAGATCAGTGTGGAGGAATTTGTAAAGCTGGCTCCCTTTCATCTGACCAGAATCCCATGGATTGACAATGGTTTTTATTATGAGAAAGAGGATGACCCGGCGCGGCATCCTTTTTATTATGCCGGGCTTTACTATCTGCAGGAGCCCAGCGCCATGACGCCGGCCAGCATTCTTCCGGTGACTCCCGGAGAATATGTGCTGGATCTCTGCGCGGCTCCCGGGGGCAAGGCGACGGCTCTGGCCGCAAAGCTGCAGGGGCAGGGGCTTTTGGTGGCTAACGACATCAGCGCTTCCAGGGCCAAAGCGCTTTTGAAGAATCTGGAGGTTTTCGGGGTGAAAAACTCCTTTGTCGCGAATGCGGTTCCGCTTCGGCTGGCTCAGCAGTTCCCGGAGACCTTTGACAAGATCCTGGTAGACGCGCCCTGCTCCGGCGAGGGAATGTTCCGAAAGGATATGGCGAATGCAAAGGCGTGGAGCCTGGAAAAGGTGGAAGCCTGTGCGAGGATCCAGCGGGACATCACGAGGCAGGCAGTGACGATGCTGCGGCCGGGAGGGCTGATGCTTTACTCCACCTGCACCTTTGCCCCGGAGGAGAATGAGGGAACGATCGCATATTTACTGCAGCAGTGCCCGGATATGGAGCTGGTGGAGATCCCTCACCAGGAGGGCTTTGCCCGGGGTGAGGGGCGGCTGCTGGATCTGCTAAAAGAAAAAAATACGGAGACCAGCCGCGAGCTGCAGGAGGCCGGCGTATGGGAGAAGGCTGCCGGGGAGCGCAGCGCTTCGGAGCTGAAAAAATGTGTCCGTATCTTTCCTCATAAAATGGGAGGAGAGGGACATTTCCTGGCGCTTCTGAAAAAGAAGGGCGAGCTCTCCGGGATGCATCAGAGGGCGCTGCCGGGAGGCGGAAGGCTTTCGAAGGAAGAAGACAGAGTATTGAGAGAATTTTTGAAGGATGTGACCTCATCTATCCGTATAGAACAGATCGAGGTGCGGGGCGGGCAGGCGTACTTTATCCCAGAGCCGCCCCAGATCAAGGGGAAGATACCGTTTCTGCGGAACGGCCTGTACCTGGGCGAGATCAGGAAAAATCGCTTTGAGCCATCTCAATCCCTTGCCATGGCGCTGAAAAAAGAAGAATACGCCTCTGTCCTGGATTTTTCTTATGGGGATCCGCGAGTGCGGAGGTATCTCTGCGGAGAGACAGTGGATGCGGAGGATCTGGAGCACAGACGGGACAAGGGCTGGCAGCTGGTTTGTGTCGGCGGCTATCCTCTGGGCTGGGGAAAGCTTGTAAACGGAACCCTGAAGAACAAATATCATCCGGGCTGGCAGATGAAGCAGTAGAAAAAAATCATCCGGGTTTGCGGATGAAGCAGTGGGAAAATTCAGATAACTTTGTAATATGCATAAAATATAGAAACATTTTAAAAAAACAGAAATTTTCTTGCATTTTAAAAAAGATAGTGCTATTCTAAACAGGATTAAACGATGCGTGGCTCAGTTTGGTAGAGCGCTGCGTTCGGGACGCAGAGGTCGCAGGTTCAAATCCTGTCGCATCGACTCCTTGGCAGGGGCGCCGGAAATCCAATAAATAAAGGGTTTCCGGTTTTTTTCTGTCTAAAAAGTATGTGTCCTTTATTCTCATTTTTTCTTAAATACCGTTCGTTCCCAAAAACGTTCCCAAAAAAATTTAGGCGAATAATTCCGCAGTAGCCAGAGAAATTTCCGTTAAATCGTTATCACTTGTATTTAACCTCTGGCGGTTGAAATGTGCGTATATATTCATTGTTGTTTGTGTATCAGTATGCCCTAGCCAATATTGCAGTTTTTTTATATCCCACCCTTTATTAATGAGCATTGATGCACAACTGTGTCTCAGCTTGTGAAGCGTAATTTCCGGTCTGCCAAATTCTTTGGTTGCCCTTTGGAATAAATTAGAAATATAATTCGGATCGTATGATCTGCCATCCTCCCACGTGAAAATGTAACCTTCTGTATTCTGGTAATCAGATTTAAAGAAGTGACTATACATTTCCTGTTCCTGCTTGATCTTGAGCAAACATTTTTCGGCAGTAGGAAAAAGATTTAAAACCCTTTTTCCGGCTTGTGTCTTTGTGGTATCATCGGCGTTTGTGGTTTTCACACGTACAACCGTGTGGTTAATGGTAATTGTTTTTTTAGTAAAATCAACCGCCGACCATTTCAAACCTAAAATTTCCGATCTCCGTAAACCATAGTAAGCACCGATAAATGTAATTCCCAATAACCGGGGATAGCGTTCAGAAATAAAGTGGATAAGATCAGAAATCTCTTCCTCTGTCATAAATAACATTTCCTCGCTGTATTCCCGGTTCTTTTTACCGTGGACAGTAACGTTTGCAACGGGATTGACCTTTACCAGCCCGTCTATAGACGCTTGGGCAAAAACAGAATATAGAATACTCTTGTAGCTGCGTACAGAACGGACGGCAAGCGGTTCCCGCTCTTTTGTTTTCTGGTTGACTTTTCCATATTTTAATGAATATTTGAAAAACGTATCTAACATCTTAGGGGTTACGTCAACCAGCTTTGGATTCTTATTTTGAAAGTATGCTTTAATGCAGTTTACACGGTATGTATATGCTTCATAGGTTGACATTTTCAAGTCGTGCCTTTTATCATTTAACCACAGGTCTATATAGTCACATAAAGTTATGTCGGGACAGATTGCGGTATTGTAAACAGCGGGCAGGTCTTCTAAATAAGAATACTGTTCAATAAAGGGCTGAATCATGGCTTCTGCTTTCCGTTTGTTGTTCTTTACTTCTAGCTTAGTAGCCAGTGTTTTTGTTTTCCATTCAGCGGTGCGTGGGTCTTTATAACTCAGCCTTACATAATAGTAGGATTTACCGGATTGTAATTGTTTGATTTGAAGTGTACCCGTCAATTTTAACTCCTTTCTGGAACGGGTAGATATTAGTCTGTGAAGACATTATATCATACCCGCCGAGAAAAAAACTTAAATTTGCCTTAAGTATTGTATTACAGACTCCTTTGGAATCTTATACTTGCGCCCGATTTTCAGATAGGAAATCTCCCCGTTCTGTAACAGGCGGTATGCTGTTTTGCGACCGATCCGCAAAATAGCGCAAAGGTCTTTGATGTCTAAAACATCCGTATAACCTTCAAGCATCTAATCACTCCTGTTCTCCAAAAGGAATGGTTAACTGCCCATTAGCTTTTAATGCATCAGAAGCTATAAAGCCGTTTTTATCCCCTAATGCCTTAGTTTTCAAGTTCCCGTAAGTAGTGTATTCACTGCCGGGTAATTCAAAGGTCTTATATTCTCCGTTTTCCTTATAGTGGAAGACTACTGTGTGAATCCGCCTTTTAAATTGTTCAAAGCCATCAACGGAGCGTTTATCTGCTGGGACAATATTTGTATATAATTCCTCTGGCGGCAATATACTTGTGATGTCCACATGAGTCCAGAGAGCCATAGCGTTTTCATATCTACAGTGAATTTGCGCCTTATATCCCTGTGTAATCTGTAGCAGAATCTCATACTTCATATACCGGAGTTCATCAATAAAAACATGTGACTCACCGCAATATTTGTCAAACATCCCGTTCTCTGAGTGATCCGTTGCCAGATAGACATTATCCTCTCCTATATTCTTATGAGGAATATGTTGAAAAAGAATTATTATGTGTGGGAATCTCAAAAGCTGATTTTTCTCGAATAGCAGTGGCGTATGTATTGCATGAAAGTTTTAAAAACATAAATGAGGCAATATGGTTAAATATAGAAACTGGAATGGAAATAGAATAGGTGATGTGAGAAAACAGAATATATTATATTACTGATTATAGTTAAAATAAAAATAGCGGTTTTATATCAATCATAATTGGTATGAAAGTCGCTATTTTTCATCTGGAATATATTCCATAATATCTTCTACACGGCATTGTAATATACTGCATAGCCGGTCAATGGTGTTTACTTCTATATTTTTATTATTCCTTAGTCGATCAAGCAAAGAACGATTTATATTATATTTCGTATAGAGAGTATATTGAGTAATGCCCTTTGCTTTCATGGTTTCCCATAAGCGGTCATATTTAATCATGGATTTCGCACCTTTTAAATAGTATAATTTACTTGCGCTACTATTATTATGGGTGTAAAATTGATTTGACGATAGTGTTGATATAAAGACACTGATTGCGATATAAGTAATATTAGGGAGGGATAAAATGAAAAAGTTATTATGTGGGTTGCTGGTTGCGGTGCTATTGCTTGGTTCACCTGTTGGAGCATTACTACCGCAGAACAGTGTAGTAATAACAGCGGAAGCGGCTACTGCTGGGAAAGTGGCGTTATCTAAGAAGTCAGTGTCTTTGGCGGTTGCCGGGAAAACTACTGTTCAGCTTAAGAACGTGGGTTCTAAGAAGAAGGTAACGTGGAGTACGAGCAATAAGAAGGTTGCTACGGTTAAGAAGGGTAGTAACGGGAAAGTTACTATTACGGGTAAGAAGGCTGGAACGGCTAAGATTACTGCTAAGTACAATGGCAAGAAGTACTCGGTTAAAGTAACGGTTAAGGCTCCGGCACTTAGTAAGAAGTCTTTGAGCTTGAACGTGGGTAAGAGTGGTACGATTACCTTGAAAAATACGGTAAGCTCTAAGAAGGTGACGTGGAAATCCTCGAAGACGAGCGTTGCAACGGTTAAGGCTGGGAAGAACGGAAAAGTTACTATTACGGCTAAAAAGGCAGGAACAGCCACGATTACAGCCACGTATAACAAAAAGAAATATACGTGTAAGCTAACGGTTAAGGGTAAAACCGCTGCCCCGAAGCTGAGTAAGACATCTTTGAGTATTACGGTGGGTAAGTCGGATAGCATCACCCTTAATAATACGGTTAAGGGTAAGAAAGTTACGGCGAAGTCCTCGAGTACTAAGGTAGCCGCTGTGAAGGTATCCTCGAATAAGATTATGGTGACGGGTAAGGCTAAGGGTAGCTGTACGGTGACAGTTTCGTATAATGGTAAGAGCTATAAGTGTTCGGTTAAGGTATCTGCTAAGGCTACTACGACACCTGTGAAACAACCGGAGACACAACCGTCTAAGGAAGATATGGAAGACTCGAGCCCTACACAGCCTACGAAGCCGTCTACACCTACTACTGAACCTACTAGGGAAACGGAAGCCCCTGTGAAGCCTAGTCAGCCTAGCCAGCCGAGTACTGAACCTACTAGGGAAACGGAAGCCCCGGCGAAGCCTACCACGCCTACTACACCTACTACTGAGCCGCAGGAACCTGTTGAGTCAGAGGAAGAGACTGAAGCGGATAAACCGGTAGGTGGTGACAATGGTAACAATGGCGATAATGGTGGCGAAACCCTTGCTCAGTGGTGGGACGCTCCTGTTGGGTCTTATTTGGTGGTAGACGTTAACACTATTTATGTAAGGTTGACAGCGGGTACGAATGGCACGGCGAGAACTATTACATCTGAGATGTTCCAGACTGATGATCCTAATATTAAGGGTAATAGGTTTAGCAATAAGTATTTTAATGCTAATGCCCCGGAAGGTATTATTTGTAGCTATGACGCTGTGAAAGATACGGGTTCTTTGGATGGTAGCACTATTAAATACACCTGTCAGTTTATTAAAGGTGATCTGGTAGGGTATTATAATTATAATGGCTCTAAGGTGCCTATGTACCGGCTTATTCAGAAGATTGTTTATGAAAATGGTAATACGGTAGTCAATACTACTAATTTTGATACTAAATGTTCCGTTCTTGTATGCTATTGTGGTGCTGAGTTCCACCAGGTTGATTATGCAGACAGCAGTTTTTGTATGAAGGCTAGGCAGGCTCATGCAAAGCTGGATAAGGATGGTGACGGGGAAATGGATACTTTAACAACCTGTGGGGGGTATCAACTGCTTCCTCATTTTCATTAATATAATTATATTATTTTGTCAACTACAATTTATCCACCCCTCTCCAGAGGGGTGGAATTTTTATGTGTTGAAAATAGAGTAAACAAGGCTTGATTTCAAAGGAGCGTTGAAATCAAACCGTTTTCTATGATGGGTGTATCTATACCGGAAAAAAATCCTGTCAATCCCCACTTGCAAGCAAGTGCCTACGGTAAAGGGGTGACAGGATTTTGAATGTTAACTTTCATTTATTTTATCAGCTTGATAAATTTAAGATCATATGGTAATCTGTCAATAATTAAATTTCTGACGAAATGATTTGCGCCCAGAGTATAAAGGCTTGCTGAAATCCGGCAGTAAATGCCTGTTGTTCTGTCAGCTTACCAAAATCTAAAATAAAGGTTGCAATTTCTTCCCGGATGGTTTCGGAGCAGTTTTCATGTAAATATTGCATGATCTCACACCATGCATTTTTGATAGATGAATTGTCCGACTGTTCGGTACTCCATAATTCATATATTTTTTGTAGTTCGTTCATGAGTATCGTCTCCTTTTCGCATAGATTTTATTTGAAATGCAGACTAATATCTATCGGACGTTCCCAAAAACGTTCCCAA
>JAUNGD010000030.1:30762-40958 GCA_030524705.1 Lachnospiraceae bacterium
GTGGTTGGGAAAAATGTTTATGTGTATCGGTAATGCAAGGGAAGAACAGAGAAAAAACGTTGATTTTATGGGAATTGTAGACACTTTAAAGAACTATGATGAAATAGCAGAAACTTGCCAAGTAAAAGTTCGGGACGCAGAGGTCGCAGGTTCAAATCCTGTCGCATCGACTATTGGCAGGGGCGCCGGAAATCCGATTAGAAAGGGTTTCCGGTGTTTTTCTTTTGTCCGCCGGAGGTAGACTTTTGGAAATGCTTAGAATATAATAAAACTATCATCCAGAAGGAAAAGGAACGAAATGAAAAATGCAGTAAAAAAACGAAGGCGTGTTTTATTATATTGGATTTTGGCTTTGGTGTTGTCTCTTTGCGGTGTCCTGACCGGCTGCTCTCATGAGGACGTAAATGAAAAGGAAGACAGGACGACAATTGCGGTCAGTACCATCGGCCCGACCCATGGGTGGGCCACTGCAGTGCTGCACTATGCGGAGAACAAGCTGAAGGAGGTAGCCGAAAGTCATGGATGGGATTATATCTGTGTGGAGGGAAACGATTCCTACGAGCAGTCCCAGCAGGTGATTGATCTGGTGGAGCAGCAGGTGGATTGCCTGATTTTGCTGCCTATGGACGGCGCGTCCCTGAAGACGGCCGCCGTCACCGTACAAAATGCGGATATTCCATTGATTATTTTTGACCGGGAGATCCCGGAATTTGCTCCCACCGCCACCGTAAAAGGGGACAACCGGGGAATCGGCGTGGAGACGGCTAGGTATTTCAACAATTATTTTCCCAAAGGGACGACGGTGCTGGAGCTGATGGGGGATACCTCCACGGTGCCGTTTCTTCGGACAGACGGATTTGACAATACGATTAACAGCAATTTTCGGAAGATCCAGGTGGGCTACACGGAATGGCAGAGGGATATTGCGAGAAAGCTGTTTGCGGACTGGGTAAAGCAGCAGGATAAGGAGACGCTGGCCTCCGTGGGGGCGATCTACACCCATGACGATGAGATTGCCCTGGGGGTACTGGATGAGCTGGACATGTATGAGGAGGAAGGGACTTTGGATGAAATGTTTCCGAACCTGGAGGTGATAGCAGGCTCCTCCAATTCTCAGGAGATGTACCAGAGAATTAAGGAGGAGGACCGGTACGTGCTGTTTTCTATGACCTATCTTCCGCAGATGATAGAGAAGGCGATAAAAATCGGGGAATCCGTGCTCTGCAAGGAGAATTATGAGGAGATGCTGGTGATCCCGACGACGAAAGTGGACAAAAGCAATGTAGACCAGTATCTGGACACTTCACTGACGGAAAATTGACCGGTATAAGCGGTATGCCAGGATGCCGGAGGGGGGGAACGACATGGAAAAAAGAGAGTATTCTCTGGTGATTGTGGACGACGAATCTGTGATCCGAAGGGGAATGTGCAATTACATTGACTGGAACCATATGGGATTTCGCGTTGCCGCGGATTTTGAGGACGGAAAGGAGACCATCGAGTACATCAAGGGACATAAGGTGGACGCGGTGCTGACGGATATTGAGATGGCGGAGGTCAGCGGCCTAGAGGTGGCGAAGTACATATTTGAAAATCAGCTTCCCATTAAGGTTGTGATTCTGAGCGGATACAAAGAGTTCGAGTATGCGAAGCAGGCGATCAAATATAATGTGGAGGACTATATTCTGAAGCCGATCCACATGGACGAGCTGGAAAAAATATTCATGCGGATCTACGAACAGCTGGAGGAACAGGAAAAGAAGCAGCAAAGCGCCAGATCCAGAGAGCAGGACTTCGAGGAAATACTGCCGGAGCTTCAGGAGCAGTTTTGGCTCAGCATTCTTCTGGGCGGGATTCGAGAGAAGGATAATATCATACAGAAGCGGAAGCTGCTGTCCCTGGATTTCAGTACCAGCGCGCCCTGCGCCGTCGTGGACGCAAGGCTGGAGCTGGATCCGGACATGACGCAAAAATATTTTCAGCAGAAAAATAACAGGTATAACCTGCTGAACAATATTTTTGCCGGGGAGAATCAGAAGCTGAATTACCATCCGGTGTATCTGTCGGCGGATCAGCTCAAAATCGTGGTCACTGCCGCCAGGGGCACGGAGCGGGAAGCCTTTGAAGCATGCCTGAAAAATCAGCTTTCGGAGAAACTGCGGGAGGTGAAGCTTCTGCTGAACCTGGATATGCAGGTGGAGATCGAGAGGTGCTTTCTGGACGTTACGGAGATGACGGATTATTACAGCTCCCGGCAGATTCATATTCAGAAGGATGACGGGGAGAAATACGTGCTGAATAAAGAGGATTACGAGCGGTTGCTGCAGAAATACCAGCTTTTGATGGACACCATCAACGATGGGGACTTTGAGAGCCTGGATCGGCTGATGAACAATATTATGTTTGAGCTGCACGGCCTGCCCCTGGGCGAGGTGAAAAATCTTCTGATTGATATGTTTTCCATGATGCTGCAGAAATTTATGAGGATGAGTCCGAAGCTGTGGAAAGAGGTAAAAGAGGCCTCGGATTATTCCGGGATTCTGAGGGCGGAAAAGCGTGAGGATGTAAAAAATGTCTGTTCCGGTATTTTGCGAAAAATGATGGAGATTGTAAGGCAGAGCCAGAGCGAGGTGTCAAAGAATATCGTAGACAAGATGGTGGAGTATCTGAAGCAGAATTACGGGGAGGATATTTCCCTGGACATGCTGGCGGAGCGGTATTATATGAATTCCTCCTATCTGAGCCGGCTGTTTAAGCAGTACACCGGCCGGAATATGACGGATTATCTCATCGAGATCCGCATGGAGAAGGCGAAGGAGCTGCTGCTGACGGGAAAATATAAGGTCTATGAAGTGAGCCAGAAGGTGGGATACCGGAGCGATAAATATTTTTTCAGAGTATTCAAGCAGTATACCGGGCAGTCTCCGGCGGAGTACTGCCGTAACAGAGTGGGAGAGGTATGAAAATAAAGAGACAGAACATCATTGTACAACAGTTGCAGGATTACCGCTTTAACAGCATTCTGGTCAGAAGCTTTGTGACGATTCTGGCGGTGTTGCTTTGTACTTTTCTTGGAATTATGCTTCTCGTATCGAAGAAAATGGATTCTCTGATCGAAAAGGAGGTCAGCACGATCAGCAACAACAGCCTGCGCCAGACGGCGGAGCACATGGACACGCTGATGAATGAGGTCATGCAGATATCTACCCAGCTTTCTCTGGACGATGATATTATGAATTTTCTTCTGACGGATACCAGCGACAGTGGGATCAATCATAAGGAGACGCTGCTGGCCAAAAACAAGCTGAAGCAGTATTCCGATATTTTTGAATATATTGATTCCATCTATGTGTATTCCAGCAAAAGCAATTATATCGTTACCGAGGAGGGCGGCGGTAATGTGGGCAGCTTTGACGATCTGACCTGGTATGAAAATATCACAGAGCGGATCTATGAGCCTGCCCGGATGATCAGCCGGCTGAAATACAACAAATATCCGTATCTGATTACCTACATCCTTCCGGTAAGACTGACGCAGATGCAGTTTTTGGGAGGAATTCTGGTCAATGTGGATGTGGAGAAGGCGGGAGAATTTGCGCCGACGGAGGAGGACGAGACCCTGCTGATCATTGATGAGAGGAACAACATCATTTTCAGCTCCAACGATGAATACCGTATGGGAAAATGGAACCAGCTGGAGTTCTATGACGCCTATGCGGGGCATAAGGGAAACGCCCTCACCCTGGACATAAACGGAAGATCCACGGTGCTGCTGCAGATAGATTCGGACAATTTCGGATGGAGCTACGCCTCCCTGGTCCCTCTGGAGAAATACCGGGATTATCAGAGGGATCTGCGGGATTTCATGGTGACCATCGTGGCGCTTATTATTATCCTGACCATGGTTCTTTCGGTGCTGATTGCTATTTACAGCTATGAGCCGGTAAAAAATATTATCAGCCTCGTAAAGAATCCGGCCTCCTACAGCCAGGTAGAGGCCAGCGGATTTCGGAAGGATGAGGCGCAGGAAATTATTCAGAATATTGTGCATAATTTTTATTCCAACAGCCAGCTCCAGCAGGATCTGAAGGATTATCTGGATATTACCAACAAGGCGCAGCTCATTGCGCTGCAGGCGCAGATCAGCCCGCATTTTCTGTACAATACCCTGGAAAATATCAGGTGGCGCGCCATAGATATCTGCAAGGGGGACAATGAGGTGTCGCAGATCATACTGAATCTGTCCCAGCTCCTCCGCATCAGCCTGGACAACGAGCGTCCGATCATCACGCTGGAGGAGGAAGTGGAGAACACCAGGCTGTATATTGAAATCCTGCAGCTGCGCTATGAAAATAAATTGTTGATCGAATGGCAGATTGAGCAGGAGCTTCTGGCCTGCCAGATCGTGAAGGTAAGCCTGCAGCCGCTGATCGAGAATGCAGTATACCACGGGATCAAGCCGATGCGGGGAAAGGGATTTATCCTGATCAGAGCATACCGGTCCGGGGATCAGGTGATACTGGCGGTACAGGACAACGGAGTGGGAATGTCCCGGGAGGAGTGCGATATTTTGAACCGGGATATGGAGGAAAAGTACGAACAAAAAGAGGACCACATCGGCGTCCGCAATGTGAACCAGCGCCTGAAGCTGCTTCTCGGCGATGAGGCCGGGATACATATTGAGAGCGAGAAGGGAAAAGGGACGGTTGTGCTTATGACGGTGCCGTACCGGGTGATGGAGTAGGGCAAAGTGAAAAGGCTGTACCGTATCGAATGATGGAGTAGGGCAGAGTGAAAAGGCTGTACTGTACCGGGTGATGGAGTAGAGAAGAATGAAAAAGATTATCATAGGGATATGCGCCGTGTTTGTGACGGTCTGTGTGATTCTGGCGCAAAACGGCGGCGAGCGGTATGAGGCGGAGGAGGAAAATACGGGAATCTGCCTGAGATGGATGGTATACGGCGAGAAATATCAGTCCTCCGACTATGTGTTTGAACGGTTTAACGAGGAGCTGCAGAAATTTCTGCCGGGAGTTTCCGTGGAATTTGAGGTGGTGCCTAAGGACAATTACCGGGATACCTGGGATATGAAAATGGCCAGCGCGGATACGCTGGATATTGCCTGGATCGGCAGCGAGGCGGTTAATTTTACCGAGGAAGTGAAAAAGGGCTCCTTCATGGTGCTGGACTATCTGCTGAGCACTGAGGGAAAAGAGATGAAGGCGGAGATCCCGGAGGAGCTGTGGGAGAAGCAGCGCAGAGACGGAAATATTTATGCGATACCGGTGCTTGGCCCCATATACCGGAAAAATTACGTGCTGACAGTGAATAAGAAGCTGATGGAGCGGTACGGGGATTTTGAAGAGATCCTGAGAGTAAACCGCGCACATTTGTACACGGATAAGGAATGCTTTGATGTGATGGAGCCGTTTCTGAAAAACGTGAAGGAAAACAACGCCATTGCCAAGGGGATTTCCTACAAAACGCTGTGCACCATTGCCGACAAGGGATACGAGGGAATCTATGGGGAGGACAGCCCCTTTGTGATTCGTATTTTCGACGAAAAACCGGTGGTATTCAATAAATATGAATCGGAGTCCTACCAAAGCTGCTTTGAGACCATGTCCGACTGGTATCAAAAGGGATATATCCGGGAGGATGTGGCGTATTTGCTGGATCCGGTCAGCGAGGATGGAAAAATACTGGGCAACATCCTGTTTGTGGAGGAATACGGCGATAAGGAGTCTGTCTACGACGCCAGAGATACGGAGTACGAGGCGCTGCGGGGGGAGCTGGATGGATACCGGTATATTTCCCATGAAACCAGCCGGAACTGCCTGGTGGTGCCGAAGACGGCGAAGCATCCCCGGGAAGCAATGCAGGTGATCAATCTGCTGCATTCGGAGGAGGGCCGGGAGCTGTACCGCTTGCTGGCAAACGGAGTGGAAAAGGAGCAGTATATCCGGGTAAGCCAGGACAGCAGCGTGATAGCCAGGATGACGGACGATGACCGGAATTACCGCTATGGGCTTTCGCCGGTAAATATAGGAAATATTTATCAGAATTATGAACTGTGCGAGGGACAATTTGAGCAGATGCGGAGCTATAACGAGGAGGCAATGACGTCTCCGCTGGAGGGCTTTGAGCTGGATACCCGAATGTTTGCCATCGAGATGGCCCGGGTGGAGCTGGTGGTGAAGCAGTACAAGGATGAGCTCTGCCAGGGAACCGCGGAGGACTGGGAGGCTCTTTATCAGGAATTTATTCAGAAGATGAGGGCGGCAGGGTCTGGAAAGATCATTGAAGAGATGCAGAAGCAGATCGACGCCTTTTGTCAGGGATAAAAAGATACGATTCTAAAAAAAAGATACGGTGCATGACTTTTTATCTGGTCAATCAAGGAAACCAAGGTGAAAAGTGTGCACCGCCTTTTTTTTGCGGAACCATTATAATAGTATTATCAAAGCACGAGCTACATATAAAGGAGGGTTTTATTTATGAAAATGAACAAGCTTGCAACGACACTTTTGGCTGCATCCGCAATGACACTGGCATTGGGATTTGGTGCATCTGCAGAAGAGATTGCAGTAATGGTTCCCAGCGCAGACCACGGCTGGACCGGCGCGGTTCTCGGCTACGCACAGGAAAAGGTAGATGCGATCAATGAGGAAGGTACCTATACGGCGAAGCTCTATGCGGCTACCGATGTGGAAAATCAGATCCAGCAGGTAGACGATCTGCTGTCCAACGCAGGCGAGCTTGCCGGAATCGTTATTCTTCCTTATGACAATGGACTTCAGTCTACTCTGGAAAAAATCGCTGCGGCAGACGTACCCTTTGTTCAGTTTGACCGTGTTATCAGCAGCGACGTAATCGACGCAAAGGTAGTTGCCAACGTAAAGGGCGACAACGAAGGAATCGGCTATGAGACGGCAAAGAGATTCCTGGAGGACGGCCTCACCAAGGATGATTACGTATATGAGATGATCGGAGACAACTCTTCTGTACCGGAGCTTCGTTCCAAGGGCTTCCGGGATTGCCTGACAGAGAACGGATGGTCCGATGAAGAGATCGAGAGCGTAGTTGTAAAATCAGCAGCGACAGGCTGGAGCCGCGATACAGGAAAAGAGCTGTTTGAGTCCTGGTTCGGAAGCGCGCAGTGCGATACCAGCAAGAAGCTCTGGATCTATACCCATGACGACGAGATCGCAATGGGAGTTCTGGAATCTCTGAACGGTGCGGCTCTGGACGAGAGCAAGAAGACTGAATTTTATGAGAATTTCCAGGCACTGTCAGCATCCTCAGGCTTGGCTGAAATTTACGCAGTATTGAAGGACAAGCACCAGACCCTGGCAAGACCGGAGACCTTTGACCTGTTCTCCGTAACGTATGACCCGGCTATGATCAAGGAAGCAGTGGATGTAATGGAAAAGAGCCTGGCAGGAGAAGAGATTGAGCAGGATTACATTATTCCGGTATCCGTAGTAGACAAGGACAACGTGTCTGAATTCCAGCCCTTCGGAAGCTACGAAGAGAAACAGTAAAATCAAAAAAGTCCCGGATTGCGGGATATGAAATGTACAGCGCTGCCGGGATGCCTGAAAAGGCTCTGCGGCAGCACTCTTTATACGAACATGAACAGAACACGGAGGAAAATGCTTTGGAATTATTGAAAATGGAACATATTCAAAAGGCGTTCTATGGAGTAAAGGTTCTGGATGACATTTCCCTGCATATTGAACAGGGTGAAATACATGCGCTGCTGGGAGAAAACGGGGCGGGAAAATCCACTTTGATGAATATTCTGTCCGGTGTGTATACCCGGGACGGGGGAAGCGTCGTATTTGACGGAAAAGAATTGCCGAATGGCTCTATCAATGCGGCCGAGCAGGCCGGCATCGCTTTTGTGCATCAGGAGCTGAATGTTTTTAATGACCTGAAGGTGTATGAGAATCTGTTTCTGGGAAAAGAATGCACCGGTTTTCTGGGAAGGCTGGACAAAAAGGCTATGATTTCCGAGACGGAGGAGCTGCTTCAGGAAATGGGAGTATCCATAGATCCGCTGGAATTGGCCGGAAATCTGGACACCGGGAAAAAACAGCTTCTGGAAATTGCGAAGGCGCTGCATTCCAGGGCGAAGCTGATTATTCTGGACGAACCCACCACTGCATTAAATAATGAAGAGATTGATCATTTGTTTGGGATCGTCAGAAATTTAAAGGCAAAAGGGACGTCCTTTATTTTTATTTCTCACAAGATGCCGGAAATTTTCAGGATCGCAGACCGTTACACCGTATTGCGCAACGCCCGGTTCATCCGCTGCGGCAATATAGCGGACACCACGCCGGAGGAGGTCACCCGGGACATGGTAGGGGAGACCTACAGCAATGAGGATGTGTATGAGGAGCGTGAAACCGGAGATGTGGTACTGAAGGTAGAGAGAATCTCCGGGAACGGATTCCGGGACGTGTCGTTTCAGATGAAGCGAGGCGAGATCATCGGCTTTACCGGGCTGCAGGGGGCGGGATGCTCCGAGGTGCTGCAGGCAATATTCGGATATGAAGGAATTTCCTCCGGCGAGATCGAAGTAAAAGGAACCGCGTACCGGCACGGCAGTATTCATCAGGCCATGCTGGAAAAGATCGGTATGGTGGCGGCGAACCGGAAGGAGAACTCCGTCATACCGGACATGACGCTTCTGGAAAATATGTATGTGTCCAGACATACGATTGACAGTAAAAATCCGCATATCAATAAGAAAAAGGAACTGGAAAAATTTGAATCCTACGGGAAGCTTTTAAATATTAAGGCAAACAGTCCGGAAAATCTGATCCTCAGTCTTTCAGGCGGAAATCAGCAGAAGGTGATTCTGGCGCGCTGGCTGAATACCGAGGCGGAAATTTTGCTTATGGATAACCCTACCCAGGGAATCGACGTGGGAGCAAAGGAAGAAATTTACCGGCTGATCCTGCAGCTCGCAAAGCAGGGAAAGACGATCATCGTAAATACGCTGGAGATTCCTGAGATCAAAAAGATCGCGGACCGCTGCATCGTATTTTATCACGGACAGATCGCGGCGGACCTGAAGCATTCAGAGATCGACGAGGAACAGGTGATGCTGTATGCGACGGGAGCCATCGGAGCACAAAAGAAAGTAACGGAGGAAGTATAATGTCTAAACGATTAAAATCTTTTTGGAGAAATTATAATTTTATTGTTATTTTTCTGGGGATTTTTGCTGCGTATCTGTGTATCAACGGTTCCCAGACGACATGGACTACGGTGACGAACATATTCCTGCACAGTGCGATTCTCGGAACCATCGCGCTGGGGATGGGACTGATCGTCCTGACCGGAGATATTGACCTGTCCGTCGGCTCCTCCTTCGTGCTGGCAGGAGGCTTGTCTATTCTCTGCTTTAACAAATGCAACAGCATTATACTGACGCTGCTCTGTGCAGTGATTTTGGGCGGAATCTTCGGATTCATAAATGGATTCCTTGTTGGAAAGCTGAAAATGCCGTCCTTTATCGTAACCCTGGCGACGATGCTGATTTACCGCTCCCTCTCCCAGTATATGATGAATGAGATGGGACAGACTCGCTACAGCGTGGACGCGACCCAGTCACAATATCAGGCTCTGTTTAATTTTGGAAACGGAAACTTTATGACGATTTCCCTGATCACGATTGTATGGATCATCGTGGCGGTCATTCTGATCTATGTGACCAATTCCACAAAATTCGGAAAAAGAATTTATGCCCTGGGCAGCAACGAAAAGGCGGCTCTGCTTGCCGGAGTCAACGTCATATGGACGAGAATTTCCGTATTTGTACTGTGCGGTATGTGTACAGGGCTGGCGACCTTTCTGAAAATTGCCAAGGATACCTCCTTCGACCCGGCCACCTCCGGTAAAAACTATGAGCTGTATTCCATAGCGGCGGTTGTCATCGGCGGCATCAGCATGTCGGGAGGAAAAGGAAAGATCCTGGGCATTATTTTCGGTACTATGTCCTTCACCCTGATCGACAAGATCATTACCGCTCTGGGAATGAATGCTTTGCTGAACGATACGGTAAAGGGTATGATCCTGCTGGTGGCTGTGGGACTGCAGATGCTGCAGAGAAAATCAAAGGACTGATCACTGACAAGAAAAGGGTCTGATAAGAAAAGACCGATAAGAAAAAGAGCTGATAA
>JAUNGD010000031.1 GCA_030524705.1 Lachnospiraceae bacterium
ACCGCAGAGTCAGGCAGGCACAAAGCCGCAGGGGCAGGCAGCCGTAAAAATGCCGGAAAATCCGGCAACTGCGAGGACACAGAATCTGGCGGAGACAGCTGCAGAAACAGCAAGGGTTCAGACGGAAGTAAAGGCACAGGAAATAAAAGCACAAAGTCAGGGAGCTGCAAGGCCTCAGAGCCAGACCGGAGCAAAACCGCAGGGACAAACAGGCACGAGACCGCAGGGGCAGGCAGGTGCAAGACCGCAGGGACAGACCGGTATGAAGCCGCAGGGTGGCAGATATCAGAATGACGGTCAGGGACGCGGCCAGAATGGCGGCAGGTACCAGGGAGACGGCCAGAACCGGGGCCAGGGCGGATACGGCGGCCGCGGCCAGAATGGCGGCAGATATCAGGGAGACGGCCAGAACCGGGGCCAGGGCGGACGTTCCACCAATATCCCGAAAGCTCCGGTAGAATCCAAGCCGCTGGAGAAGGAGAGCAGAAAGCGTACCGAGCGCGGTGACAGGAACCGTGCGGATAAGGGCGATAAGCTGGAGAGAATGGAAAAGAATGTCCGTCAGAATCAGAAGGGCGGACCGAGGAAGAACCAGCAGACCAAGGCGCCTGCACCGAAGCCGGCAGAGAAACCGGAGGATACGATCCGCACGATCACGATACCGGAGAAGCTCACTATTTCCGAGCTTGCAGAGGCAATGAAGGTGCAGCCTTCCGCTGTTGTGAAGAAGCTGTTCCTGCAGGGCACGATGGTTACTGTGAATCAGGAAGTGGATTTTGATAAGGCTGAGGAGATTGCTCTTGAGTTTAATTGTATCTGTGAAAAAGAAGTAAAAGTAAACGTACTGGAAGAACTGCTGAAGGAAGAAGAGGATGCAGAGGAGACACTGGTACCGCGTTCTCCGGTTGTCTGCGTTATGGGGCACGTTGACCACGGTAAAACCTCTCTTCTGGATGCCATCAGAAACACTCATGTAATAGACAAAGAGGCCGGCGGAATCACGCAGCACATCGGTGCATATGTAGTTTCTGTAAACGGTGAAAAGATTACGTTCCTGGATACCCCGGGACATGAGGCATTTACTGCAATGCGTATGCGGGGAGCAAACTCTACGGATATTGCTATTCTTGTCGTGGCGGCGGATGACGGCGTAATGCCTCAGACCGTGGAGGCCATCAATCATGCAAAGGCAGCAGGCATTGAAATCATTGTTGCGATCAACAAGATTGATAAGCCGAGCGCAAATGTAGAAAGAGTAAAGCAGGAGCTTTCCGAATACGAGCTGATTCCGGAGGACTGGGGCGGAAGCACGGTATTTGTACCGGTATCTGCACACACCCAGGAAGGTATTGATACCCTGTTGGAGATGATCCTTCTGACTGCTGAGGTTGCGGAGCTGAAGGCAAATCCGAAGAGAAAGGCAAGAGGTCTTGTGATCGAGGCTGAGCTTGACAAGGGAAAGGGCCCGGTGGCTACTGTACTGGTGCAAAAGGGTACGCTTCATGTGGGCGATCCGATTGCGGCAGGCTCCTGTTACGGTAAAGTAAGAGCCATGATGGACGATAAGGGACGCCGGGTGAAGGAAGCAGGACCGTCTACTCCAGTGGAGATCCTTGGATTCAGCGATGTGCCGAATGCCGGTGAAATTTTCATGGCGATGGACAACGAAAAGGAAGCAAGAAGCTTTGCCGAGACCTTTATCAGCGAAGGCAGGGAGCGTTTGCTGGAGGATACAAAATTCAGAATGTCCCTGGATGATCTGTACTCACAGATTCAGGCCGGCAATCTGAAGGAGCTTGACCTGATCGTAAAGGCGGATGTACAGGGCTCCGTAGAGGCAGTAAAACAGAGTCTGCTTAAGCTTTCCAATGAAGAAGTCGTGGTTAAGATTATCCACGGCGGCGTAGGCGCAATCAACGAGTCCGATGTTATCCTGGCTTCCGCTTCCAAAGCGATCATCATTGGATTCAACGTAAGGCCGGATGCCATGGCGAAGTCCACCGCAGAGCGCGAGGGCGTTGATATCCGCCTGTATCGTGTCATTTACGATGCGATTGCCGATGTAGAAGCAGCTATGAAGGGTATGCTTGACCCGATTTTTGAAGAGAAGGTAATCGGTCATGCCGAGATTCGTCAGACCTTCAAGGCTTCCGGCGTTGGAACAATCGCAGGTTCCTACGTGCTGGACGGTGTCTTCCAGAGAGGATGCTCCGCACGTATTACCCGGGAAGGCAAGGTCATCTTCGACGGAGCCATTGCTTCCCTGAAGCGATTCAAGGATGATGTGAAGGAAGTAAAAGCCGGCTATGAGTGCGGTCTTGTATTCGAAAAATTCAACGACATCCAGGAAGAAGACCGCGTAGAAGCCTACACCATGGTGGAGGTTCCGCGATAGCAATGAGCCGTGCCAGACAGCGATGAGGCGGAGCCGCATCGAGGGGCGCAGCACGGCTCAGAAGTAGTGAGGGCTAGGCGAATGCCAATTTTAATATATAAAGGCAGGAATTTGAATGAGAAAAAACAGTATAAAGAATACCAGAATCAACGGGGAAGTTCAGAAGGAATTGTCCAGGATCATCCAGAATGAGATCAAGGATCCGAGAATCGCTCCGATGACTTCAGTGGTTGCCGCGGAGGTGGCTCCGGATCTGAAGACATGTAAAGCCTATATTTCGGTGTTCGGAGATGAGAAAGCGTCAGCGGATACGCTGGCAGGGCTGAAAAGCGCGGAGGGATATATCCGCCGCCAGCTTGCCCGCAGCGTAAATCTCAGAAACACGCCGGAAATCCGCTTTATTCTGGATCAGTCGATTGCATACGGAGTAAATATGTCTCATTTGATTGATGAAGTCATTGGTGACGATGAAAAGAAGCGTAATTCCGCAGATTAGAATACCATAAAAGCAGGGGAAGAATGAGGAAAGGGATGAGCGCGATGATTAATCTTGCAGAAGAATTGAAGGGTGTGCGAACGGTAGCGATCGCCGGCCACGTAAGGCCGGACGGAGACGCCATTGGTTCATGCCTGGGTCTGTATCATTATCTGAAGAAGAATTACCCGGAGATTGAGGCGAAGGTGTACCTGGAGCAGATACCAGACGCATACAGGATAATTGCCGGAGTTGATGAGGTAATCTGCCAGACCGGGGCGGAAACGGAAGCAGATTTATTTTTCTGCCTTGACTGCGCGGACGAGAAGCGTCTTGGAGACTTTGCGGTACTTTGTAAAAAAGCCAGACGTACTGTCTGCATTGATCACCATATCAGCAATGGCGGATTTGCGGATGAAAATTATATTGTGCCGGATGCAAGTTCTACTTCGGAGCTGGTTTTCGGGGTTCTGGAGGAAGAAAAGATCCCATATGAATCCGCGGAGGCTTTGTATATGGGAATTGTTCATGATACAGGCGTTTTCCGGCATTCCTGTACCTCTCCGGAGACCATGGAGATTGCGGCCAGGCTGATGAAAAAAGGGATCGACGGTTCAAAGATCATCAACAGGACGTATTACGATAAGACCTACCACCAGAATCAGATCCTTGGAAGGGCACTCCTTGAGAGTATTCTGCTCATGGACAAAAAAATTATTTTCAGTGCGATCAGGCAGAAAGAAATGGATTTTTATGGAGTAACTCCATCTGACCTGGATGGTATTGTACAGATACTGATGAGTACCTCAGGAACTGAGGTCGCAATTTTTCTGTATGAGACAGAGCCGCAGACCTTTAAGGTAAGCCTGCGCTCCAGGGAGATTGTTGACGTGAGTGTGGTTGCCGCATATTTTGGAGGCGGCGGTCATGTAAGAGCCGCAGGCTGTACGATGCAGGGAAGCATTTATGATGTCGTGAACAACATTACGCTTCATATCGAAGAGCAGCTTCGGCAGGAGAACAGTTGTGATTAACGGTATTATAAACGTATATAAGGAGCGCGGCTATACCTCCCATGATGTGGTGGCAAAGCTGCGCGGAATTTTAAAACAAAAGAAGATCGGTCACACAGGGACCTTGGATCCGGAGGCGCAGGGTGTGCTTCCGGTTTGTCTTGGGAAAGCAACGAAGGTATGCGAGCTTCTGACAGATAAGACAAAAGAGTACCGGGCGGTACTCCGGCTTGGCGTCGTGACAGATACGCAGGATATGACGGGCACAGTCCTTCAGGAGACGGATGTGACCTGTACGGAGGAGGAGATCAGAGCCTGTATTTCGGGATTTACCGGAGTGCAGGAGCAAATTCCGCCGATGTATTCTGCTTTGAAGGTAGACGGGAAAAAATTGTATGAGCTGGCGCGGCAGGGCATCGAGGTTGAACGCAAACCAAGAAAGATCATCATTGAGAGGATTGAGATTGAAGATATTTCCCTGCCGGAACTGACTATGACCGTAAAGTGCTCCAAGGGAACGTATATCAGGACACTTTGTCATGATATTGGCGCTGCTTTGGGCTGCGGCGGATGCATGAAGTCACTGCTGCGTATACAGGTGGGCCCTTTTTTACTGGAAAACAGTGTGACGATAGACGAGATCATCCGCTGCAGAGATGAGGGCCGGCTGGATGAGGTGGTTCATCCGACGGACTCTGTATTTTTACATTTGCCGGAGCTTACCCTGACGCCGGAGGCGGAGCGGTTTGTTCGAAATGGCAATCCTTTATATCCGGGAATGCCGGGGATCGCAGCGGAAATACTGCGGGGAAAAGCCATGGAAAGCGATACGAAGCTGCGGGTTTACAGCGCAGAAGGAGAATTTCTGGCAGTATATCAATGGGACAGGGAAAAAGCCTGTTATCGGGCCGTGAAGATGTTTTTATAAAAAGGAGCTGGCCAGTAAGACAGATGATATATATAGATGATACAACAGATTTTTATTCGGATCAGCCATCGGCTGTCACATTGGGAAAGTTTGACGGCCTGCACAGAGGGCACCAGAAGCTTTTGAAGAAAGTGAAATATCTGCAAAGGCAGGGATTCAGAGGAATTGTTTTTTCAATAGCTCCTGAGAAGGTACCGGTGCTTCTGACTTCAGAGGAGAAGCGGGCCATGGTGGAGGAACAGGGGATGGACTGCATGATAAAGTGCCCCTTCATTCCGGAAGTCCTCAGCATGGATCCGGAGACCTTTCTTGCAGATGTGCTGATAAAAAAACTGCATGCTGAACATATCGTGGTGGGTACGGATTTCAGATTTGGATATAAGCGTACAGGGGATGTCAGGCTACTGGGGTTACTTCAGAAAAAATACGGTTTTACGCTTCATGTGATCGAAAAGGAATGCTTTCAGGGCAGAGAGATCAGCAGTACGTATGTGAAGGAAGCTCTGGCAGGCGCTGATATGGAACTAGTGACGGAACTGCTGGGCTATACGTACCCTGTGAGCGGCATTGTCCGGCATGGCAGACAGCTTGGCAGAAGGATCGGTATGCCTACGGTCAATCTGGTGCCTGAGGAGCGCAAGCTGATGCCTCCTCCGGGAGTATATTTCAGCCGCACGGAAGTCGGAGAAAGCACGTACTGCGGTGTGACAAATATTGGTTATAAACCGACGGTGGACGGATCTTTTCTGGGTGCCGAGACGTATCTTTACGGGACACATGAGAATCTGTATGACCGGGAAATCAAAGTCAGCCTGTTGAGGTTCCGGCGGCAAGAACGAAAATTTGGTTCGGTGGAAGAACTGAAAGCGCAGATGGAAAAGGACATTTTGGCCGGAAAGGAGTATTTCCGTGTATCATGAATTATGGACGATAAGCTGTGTTTTGTTTGCGCTGGGATTTCTCTGCGGCGCAGCAGGACTTTTTTTAAAGTACTATTTCCAGAGGAACGAAAGATATCAGGGTCACGCAGAGGCGCGGGTAGTGGATATTGTCGCTGAGCCACGGAAGGGCCTGGCGTCCCTGTCGGAGTTTCATAACAGGCAGGCGGCGGTTTTTGAATTTTATGCCGGAGGCAGATTGATCAAGGTTAAAGATCCTGCCGATACATATCCATGTCCGTATTATCTGAATCAGCGTATACACATCAGCTATGATAAAGAAGAACCGGAGCATTTTTATATCGAAAAGAAAAATCACTGGAAGCAGCTTGCCTCCGGGATCAGCATGCTGGGAGTCGTATGTATCGTGGCGGGATGTGTGCTGTTCCTGATGTATGCCGCCAGAGTTACGGTCTGAGGGCCGGGCGGTATGCGGCAGAGCTGCAGTCTGAGGTCTGAGAAATATGCATCTGGCGCGGAAAAAATGTGCTTCATTGAGGGGATATGGAAGGCGCGGGGATGTGCGAAGCACATTTTTTTATTAAACCGGGATGATCTGGAAGGAATGGAGCGGCGTGAAAATGACAAAGGAAAAAACGAAAGAAACGGCAGAGACAAGAGAGCTTTTCGAGACGAGGCCGGTTCCCTCCGCCCTGGCAAAAATGGCGGTTCCCACCATTGTTAGCCAGTTGATTACACTAGTTTATAATATTGCAGATACCTGGTTTATCGGGCAGACCAACAATCCCTATATGGTTGCGGCGTCATCCCTGGTGCTGACGGTTTTTCTGATGACGTCGGCGATTGCCAATTTATTTGGAGTGGGCGGCGGCAGCCTGGTGGTCCGGCTTTTGGGAAGGAAGGATGAGGAAGAGGCAAAGAAGGTGGCTTCGCTCAGTCTGGTATTGGCAGTTTTTGCTTCCCTGTTCTTTTCGGCTGTATGTTTTATTTTTATGGATCCGCTGCTTCTTCTGCTGGGAGCCAGCGGCAATACGATTGGGTTTGCGAGGCAGTATCTGATGCTTGTCGTTGTGATCGGCGGTCTGCCGACGGTTCTCGCAAATACCATGAGTGCAATGGTGCGGAATATCGGCTATTCGAAGGAGGCCGGATTCGGTCTGGGAATGGGCGGAATATTAAATGTAATTCTTGATCCGGTTTTTATGTTCCTGATTTTTCCGAAGGGCTATGAGGTGGCAGGTGCGGCGGCCGCAACGATGCTTTCCAATGTAATCACTTTGATTTATTTTGTGTTTGTATATCAAAGCTTGAAGGGCAAGACGGTTCTTTCCCTGCCGAAAAGCATGGAAAAAATCAGAAGGGAATCTTTAAGCTCTCTTTTTTCTGTGGGGATTCCGGCGGCAATGAGCCTGTTTCTTTTTGATCTGACTAATATTGTGATCAACAGGCTTGCGGCGGGGCACGGGGATATTGAGCTGGCGGCAATCGGGATTGTTCTGAAGGTGGAACGCCTTCCTTTGAATATCGGGATCGGCATTTGCCTTGGAATGACGCCGCTGGTTGCATATAATTATGCGTCAAAAAATCATAAAAGAATGACAGATTTTTTCAGGGCGGCACGGCTGGCGGGATTGATTGTCTCTGTTCTCTGCGTGATTTTTTACCGTATTTTTGCATCGTATATTATAGGCGCCTTTATTTCTGATGCGGAGACGGTGAGCTTCGGAACGGAATTTTTGCAGTCCCGGTGTTTTGCAACGCCGTTTATGTTCCTGAGTTTTCATATGGTGCATTTTATGCAGGCAGTGGACAGGGGAAAGGTTTCTTTTTGGCTGGCCGTGATCAGACAGATCTGTTTGAATATTCCTATTTTGTTCCTGATGAATGCTTTGGCCGGAATGAGCGGAATTGTATGGACACAGCTGATTGCGGATTTTATCAATGTGATCATTTCATATATCATTTATAAGCGCTTGATTGGGAAGATTACCTGCGGCAACGAACGAAAATAAAATGTCTGCATTTTTTTGAACATCTATATTCCGGTGGTTGACGGAAAGAATAATATATGCTATATTGAACAAGTATGAAATTCAGCCGCTACTCAGAAACATGGAGTCTCCGACCGGTTTCCTGGTAGCAGGCGATTATTAAACAGGAGGATTTATCATGATTTCGAAAGAGAAGAAAACAGCAATTATCAACGAGTATGCAAGAACACCGGGCGACACAGGCTCACCGGAGGTTCAGATCGCAGTACTGACAGCAAGGATTCAGGAGCTGACAGCACATCTTCAGACACATCCGAAGGATCATCATTCAAGAAGAGGCCTTCTCAAGATGGTTGGTCAGAGACGTGGTCTTCTTGCTTACCTGAAGAAGACAGATCTGGAAGGTTACCGTGAACTGATTGCTAAGCTTGGAATCAGAAAATAAGACACAAAAAAGAGGGCGGATATTTTCCGCCCTTACTTTGCATTGCTAAGCAGGCATCGGGAGTCAGGAGTTTTCTGCAGGAAATGCACCGAGACCACTGAAAAGCAGATTTGACGGCAGATCTTTTTTTCAGTAGTTTCGGACTCTTGCAGATATCCGTTTTCTGTTTATGCCTGAACATCAGAAAAGGAGATTAAGTATGTATAAGAGTTTTTCAATGGAACTTGCGGGCAGGACGCTTACGGTAGACGTAGGACGTGTAGGCGCACAGGCAAATGGATGTGCATTTATGCACTATGGAGACACCACGGTTCTTTCTACGGCGACGGCTTCCGAGAAGCCGAGGGACGGGATTGATTTCTTTCCGCTCAGTGTGGAGTATGAAGAGAAGTTTTATTCTGTAGGAAAGATCCCGGGAGGCTTCAATAAGAGAGAGGGAAAGGCATCTGAGAATGCAGTCCTGACTTCCCGTGTCATCGACCGGCCGATGCGTCCGCTGTTCCCGAAGGATTACAGAAACGATGTGACCCTGAACAATATGGTTATGTCCGTGGATCCAGAATGCCGTCCAGAGCTGACTGCTATGCTTGGCGCAGCGATTTCCACAGCAATTTCAGATATTCCCTTTGACGGCCCGTGTGCAATGACTCAGATGGGCATGGTAGACGGCGAGCTTATCATCAATCCGTCCCAGGAGCAGTGGGACAACGGCGACCTTCAGCTGACCGTTGCTTCCACCAGTGAGAAGGTCATCATGATCGAGGCCGGAGCGAATGAGATCAAGGATGATGTGATGATTGATGCTATTTACAAATGTCATGCAGTCAATCTTCAGATCATTGAATTTATCAACAAGATGGTAGCTGAGGTCGGCAAGCCGAAGCATACCTATGAGAGCTGTGCGATTCCGGAGGAGCTTTTTGAAGCGATGAAGAAGGTTGTTACGCCGGAGGAGATGGAGGTCGCTGTATTTACTGATGTGAAGCAGGTACGCGAGGAGAACATTCGTCAGGTATCCGCAAAGCTTGAGGAAGCATTTGCAGACAATGAAGAGTGGCTGGCTCTGATCCCGGAGGCTCTGTATCAGTACCAGAAGAAGACTGTACGTAAGATGATTCTTAAGGATCACAAGCGTCCAGACGGCCGTACGATCACACAGATCCGTCCGCTGGCAGCCGAGGTGGATCTGATTCCGCGTGTACACGGTTCTGCTATGTTTACCCGTGGACAGACACAGATCTGTACCGTGACGACGCTGGCGCCGCTTTCTGAGATGCAGAAGGTAGACGGCCTCGATGAAAACATTACAAATAAGAGATATATGCATCATTACAATTTCCCGTCCTACTCTGTAGGTGAGACGAAGGTCAGCCGCGGTCCGGGACGCCGTGAGATCGGTCATGGAGCTCTGGCAGAAAAGGCTCTGGTGCCGGTGATTCCTTCCGAGGAGGAGTTCCCGTATGCGATCCGTACCGTTTCTGAGACCTTTGAGTCCAACGGTTCCACCTCACAGGCAAGTATCTGCGCGTCTACGATGTCGCTTATGGCTGCCGGTGTGCCGATCAAGAAGATGGTGGCAGGTATTTCCTGCGGTCTTGTTACCGGAGAGACAGATGATGATTATATCGTTTTGACAGATATTCAGGGACTTGAGGATTTCTTCGGAGACATGGACTTCAAGGTGGCAGGTACCCTGGACGGTATCACGGCAATTCAGATGGATATTAAGATTCATGGTCTGACAAGACCCATCGTTGAGGAAGCCATTGCCAGAACACATGAGGCGAGAGAGTACATCCTCAAGGAGGTCATGATGCCGTGTATCTCTGAGCCGAGACCTACCGTTGGAAAATATGCGCCGAAGATCATTCAGATTCAGATTGATCCGCAGAAGATCGGCGATGTTGTGGGACAGCGCGGTAAGACGATCAATACGATTATTGAGCGTACCGGTGTGAAAATTGATATCACGGATGACGGTGCAGTATCCATCTGCGGAACAGATCAGGAAATGATGGACAAGGCGGCCGATATGATCCGCATTATCGTGACAGACTTTGAAGCCGGTCAGGTATTTACCGGCGAGGTTGTCAGCATAAAAGAATTCGGAGCATTTGTTGAATTTGCTCCGGGCAAGGAAGGCATGGTTCATATTTCCAAAATTGCCAAAGAAAGAATCAACAGGGTAGAGGATGTGCTTACCCTTGGAGATAAGGTAAAGGTTGTCTGCCTTGGAAAAGACAAGATGGGAAGAATGAGCTTCAGCATGAAAGATGTAAAGAATTGATAAGTGTGGGCGCCTCTGCAATTGGGGCGCCTTTGCGTTTTGCACAGGAATGGTAAGGAGGACTGCGATGAAATACAGGATAATCACCGGAATCATAGGCGCTTCAATGATCATGGCCGCACTGTCCGGCTGTGAGTCTGCTGACCATACGAAGGAGACGGAACTCCAGACGCTGGAAATCGTTGACATGGAAATTCTGGATGAGTCCGGTACGGAAATAGAGTCAGATTCTGAGATGGTTACGGAGCCGGAGACTGTGGCAATGGAGATTGATCTGGCAGATAAGTCAGTTTCATCTTCAGCCGGGACGGATAATTCCATAGTGACAGAAACGGAGCAGGATACGGAGACTGAGACCGAGGCTGAAACCGTCCAGACCAGGGTAAGCCAGGCTCAGAAGCCGGGGGAAGCGGAGGACGCAGAGCAAACCGAAAAGAGCTCAGAAGCGAAGACCAAGAAACAGACGGAAAAAGCTGCGGAGTCGGAGGGGCAGAAGCAGACCGGAAAGACAGCAGTATCCGGGACACAGCGGCAGACCGAAAAGGCTGCAGAATCAGAGCCGCAGGAATCGGCAGAGCCGGGTGCAGAAACAGAAACCCGGAAAGAGACGGAGAAGGCTGCGGAGTCGGAATCTGAGCTGGCAGAGTCAAAGACTGAAGATCAGAAGGGGACAGCTGCGGAATCTGAGCAGGCAGATGCAGAGACGGAGACAGAGGAACAGACAGGAACAGCTGTGGAATCTGAGCAAGCGGATACAGAGACGGAGACAGAGGAGTCAACAGAAGCTAAG
The DNA here is from genome assembly GCA_030524705.1 of Lachnospiraceae bacterium. GTDB lineage: Bacteria > Bacillota > Clostridia > Lachnospirales > Lachnospiraceae > Choladousia. Next base: position 11,224 of record JAUNGD010000031.1, read on the forward strand.
GCAGAAATCAGTATTATGGTTATTAATGATCGGGTCAATGTCCGCACAGAGCCATCGACCGACTCCGATATTGCAGCGCTGCTGACCTGCGGCATGCAGGTGGTGAATGTAGATTCTGATGGAGAATGGTCCAAGATCCGCTATGAGACGGAAACTGGCTTTGCAGATGGCTACGTGAAGAGTGAATTCTTAAGCCCTCTTGATGCAGTATACATAGCGAAGGAGAAAGTAAATATTCGTGAAGAAGCTTCCACGGAGTCAAATAAGATAGGTGAGCTGCAGACCGGAGACCGTGTGATTCTGGAAAAGGAACTGGATAATGGCTGGTCGCAGGTTCGTTTCATGATTGGTGATGAAGTGAAAACGGTTTACGTGAAAACTGAATTTTTAGAGCAGACGGATGCGGAGGATGAATCATTTGCTGTGGAGCTGAAGCGTATTATGGCAGAAGCTGAAACTGAGCCGGAATCCGCGGCGGAGGTTGAGTCGGAGACTGAAACGGAGTCTGAGTCAGAAATAGGAAATGCAGTGGATACAGAGGCTGAAGCCGTGACAGAGACAGAAACGAAGGCTGCAGCAGAGGAAGAAAGCGAGACGGAGGCTGTAACAGAATCTGAAACAGAGACCGAGACGGAAGCTATAACAGAATCTGAAACGGAGGCCGAGACAGGAGTAGCAACCGAGCCGGAAGCTGCAGCAACAGAAGCTGAAGCGGAGACCGAGACAGGAGCTGCAACCGAGACGGAGGCTGTAACAGAGACAGAAACAGAAGCCGCAATAAATACAGGAGCTGAAGCGGTAACAGAGGCTGGCACAGAAGCAGGGGCTGTAGCGACAGAATCTGAAACAGAAAACGGTACAGAAGCTGAAACTGAATCCGAGACAGAGGCTGTAACCCTGTCTGAGGGCGCAAAAGGTCAGTTTGAGCTGGTGAAAATGCTGTTCCCGGAGGTACAGTCTGTGGGCATCATCTATTCCGCAGATAATAAGGCTTCGGAAAAACAGCTGTCTTCTTACAATGAGCTGGCTTCTGAGTTTGGGATGAGTGTGACTGCCTCTGAAATAGAGGAAGCGATTGACATTGACCTTGCGGCGTCTGAGCTTGTCGGTTCTGTGGACTGTATTTTCTGTATAGACGACGCGACGGTGACGCCGCTGGTGCAGACGATCCGGGCTTACGCAGATGAGGTGGAGATACCGGTAATCGGTATCAATGAGTCTCATGTGGAGCAGGGATGCGTTGCTGCATATCTGGAGGGTAGTCTTCATCTGAATCAGGAAGAAGCCGGGAAGTTTGGCCTGGATGTGTCCGGGATGAATTTTGGAGAAATTACGGAGTATTAAAACGGTTGATTTTGGATGGTGTTGTTATGGATGAGTTTTATAGAGAATCAGAAAGCTTACTGCGTTTTATAGAAAAAAGTCCCAGCTGCTTTCATGTGGTGAAAAATGCGGCGAGTCAGCTGGCGCAAAAAGGGTTTGAGAGACTCTGGGAGAATCAGAAATGGGATCTCAGGCCCGGCGGAGCTTACTATGTGACGAGAAACGGCTCTTCTCTCATAGCCTTCCGCATACCGGAGCAGCCCTTTGAAGGCTTTCAACTGGTCTGCAGCCACACGGATTCACCGACCTTTAAGGTGAAAATGAACCCGGAGATGGAGGCAGACAAAAAGTATACAAAACTGAATGTGGAGAAATACGGGGGGATGCTGTGTGCGCCCTGGTTTGACCGTCCGCTTTCCGTGGCGGGGCGTATTTTGGTGCGCTCCGGGAATGAGATCCGCCAGGAGCTGGTGAACGTGGACAGGGATCTTCTGATGATCCCCAACGTGGCTATCCACATGAACCGTACTGTCAATGAAGGCTATGCATACAATGCCCAGGTGGATCTGTGCCCTGTGTTTGGGGACGAACAGGCAATGAACACCTTTGATGCGCTGATCGCAGAGACCGCCGGGATTCAGAAGGAGCAGATTCTGGGAACGGATTTGTTCTTGTATAACCGTCAGAAGGGAACCTTCTGGGGAAGTGCGGAGGAATTTATCGCAAGTCCGAGACTGGATGACCTGCAGTGCCTGTATGCATCGCTTCAGGGCTTTCTTGCAGCGGAGCAGCCGGAAAATGCGGCGGTGTTCTGCGCCTTTGATAATGAGGAAACCGGAAGCGTATCAAGACAGGGCGCCGCATCCACATTTCTTCAGGATACTCTGAAAAGGATTAACTATGCTCTGGGAAATTCTGAGGAGGATTATCTGAGGCTGACGGCGGGCAGCTTTATGCTTTCAGCGGACAATGCGCATGCCGTACATCCGAATCATCAGGAGATGGCGGATCCGGTGAACCGGCCGCAGATGAATCATGGAATTGTCATTAAATATAATGCGAATCAGAAATATACAACAGACGGTGTGAGCGCCGCAGTGTTCGGCAGTTTGTGCAAGCAGGCGGAGGTACCGTTCCAGACCTTTACGAACCGTTCCGATATGGCAGGAGGTTCGACGCTGGGCAACATTTCCAATACGCAGGTGTCCATGCGGTGTGTGGATATCGGCCTGGCGCAGCTTGCAATGCATTCTCCGTATGAAATGGCTGGAGGGAAGGATGCGCTTTATCTGAAAAGGGTATCGGAGCTGTTTTACCGCACGATGCTGCGGGTTACTGAGGATGGGATTGCTGAGGTTTGTGCGAAGTATTAAACGCTTCAGGATCTCTGGTCAAAGGAGCTTTTATTATTTCAATGTAGGATTAGAAAAGGAATTGGCGGTTTGTTTAAACTGCCGGTTCCTTTTTTGCTGATCAGATATGCGGATGAGTATATTAGATTAAGAGGATAATGCAGACTCATTATTCTTGATATTCTTTGTCGATATGGTATATTATAATGTAAATGCATATACATAAGAATGCAAATACATATTATAAAGACGAATTTCGAAAAAACAAAAAATATGTAGAAAGATGGGGGAAAATAGAATGAAATTTGAATAAGATATAAAAATTTTCACACATTAATTTTTAATACAGAGCAATAATGTATTTACAAACATGATTTTAAATGGGAAAAATGTATTGACAAACTAAAAAACAAGTAGTATTATTTTAAATGTAAATACATTATGTGCTTGAGAGGGAGCACAATATTATGAAGAATACAAATCAATCTACATATATGAGAATCCATTATGAAATAGCAAATGAAATTGCTATGGGGGTATATAAAGCAGGTGATCTGCTGCCGACACATACGGAGCTATCGGAGAAATACCATGTCAGCCGGGTTACGATAAGCGAAGCAATTAAGGAGCTGTCCCGCAGGGGGATCTTAAGGACACAAAAGGGTAAAGGAACTTATGTGGTCGGTCAACCTATGGAGATTGGAAATTTTCAGCGGTTTGAGGGATTTTCTAAGTTCTCAAATCAGAATAAAGACAGAAGGCTCACCAGCAGAGTGATTTTTAATGACATTGTCGAAGCGCCTGTAGGGGTAGCGGAATTGCTTGGAATCCCGGCGAATACATTGATGGTAAATATCATCAGGGTACGTTCGGTTGATAATATTCCAATGTCCTATGAATCTTCTTTTTTGAAACATTCCTATGTTGGGGAAATTGATTTTAAAAAAGAAAATCTGGAAACAGGATCGCTGTACGCTGTACTGAGAGAAAAAGCAGGAATAAATTTTAAATATTCAAAAGAAAAGCTGCGTGCAACTTATTGTCCGGACAATGTCTGCAGTTTTTTGGGTGTCGGGCGTATGGAGCCTATTCTTTTTATTAACAGAGTTTGCGGCATTGATGAGGATGAACTGGTTGAATGCGTGGAAATATATGAGAGAAGCGATATTTCGTATACTTCTTTTCAGTCCAGCAGGCAGGTGGAAGAGAAAACGGAAGTGAATCGAAAGGTATTTTCGGCAGCGCAGGAGACCAAAAATAAAATAGCAGATTCTATGATCGGTGGTTTGCTGGCAAATGAACTTTTTGATGATGATGTCAAAGAGAAGGGGCTGTTTGGTGAATGGTTAGAAAAATATATGTCTATGGCTGATAAGATGAATGCCGTCCATGCTGCTGAACCATCTTTGTTAGAAAAAGAAGCAGATGATTTTTATATGGCTATTCTTTCTGGAATTGTAAATACTCCGGAAGAGGCGGTGAAAAAAACTGCTGAAGTTCTGATCAGCAGAAAACGGAGCAGATCAGCTGTTTCGGCCGGATGTGCGCTGTCTGCTATGATGTCTGCCTGTATGAAAAGGGATACAAGTTCCGCCGAATTGTCTGATAGGGCTATAAAAGCGGCGGTAGAAGGCAATGCACTCTCTGAGTCAGCGGGACTTAAAGAAATGACAGTCAATGTTGCAAAAAGGATAAAACTGGCCCTGTCCCTGACAAAAGGGGCAGAGGATTATGAACAGGTAATGCGGGATTACTGTGACATTTGGGGATGGTGTAAGGAGATAGAGAATACTGTGCCTGCTGTGCTGTGTCTGTTGGTTGCGGCTGGATTTGATTATCCATCGGCGATGAAGAAGGCAAAGAAGCTTTTGCCAAATCGGATGGCTGCGGTTCTTTTTGGCCTGTTATCCGGGGCACTATATTCAAGATCGACATTTCCGGAGGAGCTGGTAAGTCTGATTTTGGAAAATGTATCGAAATGTGACCAGATGGCAGAAATTGCTTCGGAAACGAGAAAATCCATAGCTGCAAAATGACCGAACACTTATCCTGGCTGCTGCTTGAGAAATGAAGATACTTATGTTTGTAACAGCATGGGCTGATTACATATAAAATAATATCTTAAAAGGAGGAACAAAATGAAAAAGAATGTATTTGGCTGGGGTGTTGTGACAGCAATTGCTGTCTCAATTATGAGTATCACTACTGTTCCGGTGGCGGCAGAGGAAGGTGGGAAAACTTGTCTGATTTCTACAATCTCGCAGGGAACGCCTTTTGCACAGTTAGTATGGAGTGGATTTGAGACTGCACAGGAAAACTACGGGGTGGATATTAAAATGATAGAGGCCCTGGATAATGCGGAATACGAAGAGCAAATCCGTGCGATGGCAGAAATGGGCTATAATCCAATTTATACGATGTTTGATGCATTGAATGCATACGTTGTGGATATTGCTCCGGAATATCCTGATATTGATTTTTACATGATCGACAGTGCGCTTGAGCCGCAGTCGGACAATGTGTGCAGTCTGGTAGTTGACCCGACTGAGTCTTCATTTGTAGCTGGATTTGTAGCTGCAAAGACGACGCAGACAGGTAAAATTGGCTGGATCGGCAGTCTTGAGCAGGCTAATATTCTCCGTTTCCGCGACGGATATACGGCGGGTGCAAGATATACGGATCCGGATATTGAAATTTTAACCTCTTTTACCGGAGATAATACAGACTCCGTAAAAGGACAGGAAGCAGCTAAAATTCTGATTAATGATGGTGTAGATGTAATTTTTCAGTCGGCAAATCTTTCCGGCCTGGGTGTAATTACAGCCTGTGCGGAAGCAGGTATTAAAGCGATTGGCGTCGATGAGTGGCAGGGCGATATTGATGATTGCGTTTTTTGGTCTTCCCTGAAGGATATTGATAGTGCAGTCGTACAGACTATTGGAGAGTATCTGGATGGCGAATTCGAAAGCGGATTCAGATATTTTACGCTGGAGACGGGGGCCCGCGCTTATGATGAGAGGGATTATGAAAAGCTTTCGCCGGAGCTGAAGGAAGAACTGGATGAACTGGTTGAAAAGGTTATCTCCGGAGAAATTGTTGTGGCTGATCTGGTAGCGGATGCGGCAGAATAGAGTGAGATTGTAGGAACGTGTATTTTTTTAGTACATCCTAAGGGCGGGAGTTCAGCTCTCGCCCTTTTTGTCTAAAAAAATGCATAAAGATTGATTAAATGGAGAAAAACTATGGCTTCAGAAACAATTTTGGAATTAAAACATATTACAAAACGGTTTGGAAAACTGGTTGCAAACGACGATATCAGTTTCAAATTGAAAAGAGGAACGGTACATGCAATTATAGGGGAAAACGGAGCCGGTAAAAGTACACTTATGAATATTCTGACAGATATTTATAAAGCAGATAGCGGAGATATCTATCTGAATGGTGAGAAGGTTATTTTTAAAGATCCCATGGATGCGTGTAAACATGGGATTGGAATGGTATACCAGGAGTTTATGCTGTTTAACAGTCTTACTGTTCTGGAAAATATTATTATGGGATTTGAAAAGAAAAAAAGAGGTCTTATTGATACAAGGGCAAACCGTAAAGCAGTAGAAGAAATCTGCAACAAGTACGGATTTGTTCTCCCGCTGGATGCTTGTGTAAAGGATCTTCCAGTATCCCTCTTACAGCAGGTGGAAATTGTTAAGATTCTGTACAGGGGAGCTGAAATTCTGATATTAGATGAGCCTACTTCAATTCTTACACCGCAGGGGATTGAAGGATTGTTTAAGGCAATCCGCTTTCTTGTACAATCAGGTAAAACAGTGATTTTTATTACCCATAAATTAAAAGAAGTTCTTGCGATTGCAGATGCAATTACGGTTTTGAGAAATGGAAAACTGATTGCAGATATACGGCCGGAAGATGCAAATGAAGAAAAGCTGGCTAATCTGATGGTAGGGCGGGATGTTTTGCTCAGAGTAAAAAAAGAGGAAAAGAAAATCGGGAATCCGGTATTATCGGTAAAAAATCTGAGCGTAAAGGACAGCGATGGCAATGTCAGAGTAAAAGACGTGAATTTTGAGGTTCGCGCAGGGGAGATTGTCGGAATTGCGGGGGTTGCGAATTCGGGACAGAAAGAATTGATAGAATCTCTTTATGGATTGTGTATTCCGGAAAAAGGAGCAGAGATATATCTGGAGGAAAAAGAGATCACCCATTTTTCATGTCGGGAGAGAAGATGCAGTGGGATTGGATACGTGCCTCAGGACAGGCTCCATGATGGTGTGAACTCAGGTGCTGAGTTGTGGGAAAGCGCAATTATGGGGTACCATATTGCCCATGGCTTTAAAAATTCTGTAATGCTTGATTACGATGATATTAATATGTTCTCAAAAAAAATCATTGAAGAATATGCTGTTAAAACACCGAATCAGCATGCCATTGTCGGAACTCTTTCAGGAGGCAATATTCAGAAGCTGATTGTCGGGAGGGAGTTTTCACAGGAAAACCGACTGCTGATTATAGAAGATCCTACGAGAGGAATTGATATTGGTGCAATAGAATTTATCTGGAAAAAAATTATCAGTCTGGCCGCTTCCGGAGTAGGGATCCTTTTGGTCAGCCATGAGTTGAATGAGGTGATGGAGCTGTCAGATCATATACTGGTGATGTACAACGGAAAATTGTATGATGGCGGTCATTCAGGGGAACTCACTGAAGAGAAAATTGGCTATCTGATGATGGGAGGTGCACATGATGCGTGATAAACGGTGGAGCAGAGATCACATTGCTGAGATAACAAAGTATGCATTGTCTTTTGCAGCGGTTATGCTGATTGGTGCGGTACTCATTGGAATCCAGGGAGAAAATCCGGTCACAGCGATTGCGGCAATTTTTCAGGGTTCCCTGGGCAGCGGAAAAGCAATCGGAAATTCAATTCGATGGAGTATTCCATGTGTATTGAGTGGAATATCGGCAGCGGTTGCATTTAAATCGGGGGTTAATAATCTTGGAATAGAAGGGCAAATGTATTGTGGCGCACTTTGCGCTGCTATGGTTGGGTATATGATTCATCTTCCGGCAGGGATTCATGTAGCTGTTTCGATTCTTGCAGGTGCTGTCGCCGGGCTTTTGTACGCGCTGATTCCCGCTTTGATGAGAATGTTTTTAAAAATCAATGAAATGGTTGTTACGTTGATGATGAATTATATAGCAGTTTTGGCGACGGAATATATTACGATTCGTCTGATTAGCCTTTCTGCGGTGGCCAATCCCCTGTCTGTAGAAACTCCGGTGATTGATGAAAGCGCGGCGCTTCCTGTTCTTCTTGCAGGAACAAAGGCGAACGCAGGTATTTTTATTGCAGTTCTTACAGTTGTGGTAATTGCATGGGTATATAAATATACGATTAAAGGATATGAACTGAAACAGGTAGGAGAGAATCCTCATTTCTCTAAAATAGGAGGGATCAATGTTAAAAAAACTTTTGCTTCTATTTTTCTGATTTCAGGTTTTATTGGAGGAATGTGCGGAGCAGTCGAGGTTACCGGAGCATATAAAAAATTTACGGCAAGTTTTGCAGGAACTCTTGGCTGGGATGGCATAATGATAGCGAGAATTGCAAAGAATAAGCCTTTTGCTGTCCTGGTGGTTTCTTTTTTATGGGGAATTTTAAAAGCGGGATCGCTGCAAATGGAGAGGGTTACAAATATAAACAGGCTTACCGTTACACTGATACAGGCGATTTTTGTTCTTTTTATTACAGTGGATTATGAGAAGGTTTTTGAGCTCTTTTCTTCGAGGAAAAAGAAACGGGTTGCTGTGGAAGGAGGAAAGGCGCATGTTTAAAATATTGTTTGGTACTATCACTTTTTCTGCTATGCTGCGAATGTCCGCTCCATTGATTTTGTCTGCGGTAGGGGGTTCTTTTAATAACAGAGCAGGAACATTAAATATTGCACATGAAGCAATCATGTTGATCGGTGCGTTTTTCGCTGTATACGGATCTTATTTAACTTCGAATCCCTGGATAGGTCTTTTGGTGGCAATAGGAGTATGTTTGATTGTTTCAGTGATTTATGGAGTTTTTGTTTTCCATATCGGGAGTAATCCCATGGTGGTAAGTATTGCGTTGAATACGGGAGCCGGAGGTTTCACTGCATTGGTGTTGTATTCGTTATTCAGAATAAGGGGGTCTCTGGTGGATTCGAGGATTAAGAGCTTTTCGGTGATTGACATTCCGTTTATAAAAAACATTCCCTGGTTGGGAAAAATTGTGAGCGGACAGATCGCGTTAGTTTACATTGCATTTCTTTTTGCGGCAATAGCCTGGATTGTAATGTACAGAACCACTTTCGGGCTGCATATACGGGCGGTCGGGATGAATCCCAAGGCGGCGCAGACTGCCGGAATTTCTATTTTAAAATATAAGTGGATTGCGAATATTATCTGTGGAATTGCGGATGGTGCGGCGGGAGCTTTTCTTCCGCTTTGCGGTATTTCCATGTTTACAGAGGACATGTCTTCTGGACGCGGATTTTTGGCGGTCGCTGCCATTTTGATCGGACAGGGAAATCCGATAAAGGTTATGTTGTCCTGTCTGCTGTTTGGGTATGCTGAGGCGCTGACTGTAAGTCTTCAAAATATTAATATACCATCGCAGATTGTGCTGATGCTGCCATACGTGGCGACTGTTTTTGTTTTGCTGGTTTCGGGCATAAGAAATTTAAAAACACAAAAAGATGTTTTGTAAAAGGAAGGTAGGAAATGGAAAGTTCAACAATCATAATGACAGAAGAGTCTACAAGAATCCGGAATTATTTGACAAAAGAAGGGGCAGAGCATTTTGATGATATTTATTTTAAAAGAAAGCTTGGTGCTACTGCAAATATACGGTCCCTCGGAGGAATGTACAAAGACGTGGCAGCCCAGGGAGCCCGGCGGGGATCTGAATCCTCCAAAGTAATAGATGAAATTTTGGATATTACAGCCTTTTTCAGAAGACTGCGTGGAGATTCCAGTGTGGCGATTGCAACGGCGATGGATATTCTTACCGGGGATATCGAAAAATTCCGTACATATCCAATCGGGGAAACAGCCGCGTATATTGAAAAAGTGAATGAGGCTTATGAGGAAGAGGCTTCCAGCTGGGAAAAGGTAATTAAAAATTATGCATATGAAATTATCAAGGATAAAAACTCGATGCTTTTGTATGATTATTCCAGTCTCGTGGGAGATGTGATTAAAGAAGCCTCCAGAGAGAATCATGTGATGGATCTTTATATTCCTGAAAGCCGTTTTCTGAACGGAGGCCTTCCTTTTGTAAGGGATGGGATACAGGGAAAGCACCGGGTACATTTTTTCCCGGATGCAGCGATTATGTATTACATGAAAAAGGCAGATTTGGCAATGATGGGAGCAGAGACCTTTTTGCCGAACGGAGATATGATCAATACAATTGGCTCCGAGCTTGTCGGTATTGCATGCCGGCGGTATGAAAAACCTCTGTATATTCCGACAACATTAATTAAGGTAGATTACAGGGCTACGTATGGCATCAGAAGAAAGGAGCTTTTCAGGGATCTGAAGGATAAAATGTCGGAAGGGTGGGAGATAAAACTGAAGGACGAGGTGGATTTTGCATGTCCCAATCTTGATATTGTTCCTCCGGAAAATATCACGGCTTATATTACGGAAAGAGGTGTGATCCCACCTGCCGCGTTATTCAGTGAATGCAGATCCTATGTTGGTGATCTGCGTAACAAAATTTATAATCGAATCAATTACAGATAACAAAGGAGAGGCGCAATGAGATCGATAAAAGCTTTATATAATGTCAGTAAACCAGTTATTGGAATGGCGGAGCCGCTGGCACTTCCTGGCAGTTATGCTTATTCTGGAGAAAGTGTAACAGAGATTACGGATAAACTTTTAAAAGAGGTAGAGGAATATGCAAAGGGGAATTTTGAGGGCGTGATACTGCAGAACATGCAGGATACTCCGATACGCCAAAATTCCAGTTTCGAAGCGGTTGCTTATATGACACATCTTAGTGAAGCGGTAAGAAGAGAATTTCCACATATGGTACAGGGAATTTTAATCAACTGGGATGGCTGTGCTTCTCTTGCTGTAGCAGAGGCTGCAAGTGCAGATTTTATACGGATTGAACATTGCTATGTAGGTGCGGAGGTAACGACGAGCGGAATTATTAATGCACAGTGTGTTGAAATTTTGCAGATGAAGAAGCTAATGGGATCAGATATGCCAATTATTCCTGATATTTACGAACCGCATGCGGCAGCAATCTTTCCAAGACCAATCGAAAGTATGGTTTTTTCTGCAATTACACAGGGGCATATTGACGGAATGTTTTTGAGCGGACACAGCGCAGAAGAGACCATTGAAATGGGAAAAAAGGCGAGAAAGGTAGCCGGCAAATTCGGAGGCAGGGACATTATTGCCGGCGGTGGTACAAACGATACGAACATCTATGAGATCCTGAAAGTATTCGATGGGGTATGTATCGGACACTGGATCAAGGATGGTTATCTGGGCAACCCGATTAATCCGGAAAAACTGAAAAGATATATGGATGAAGTAGAGCGCGCGAGGAGTGAGGGATGAAGACGTTGGATATCATAGGAATCGGAGACGCTTCTATGGACATTTTGGTGTCGGTGGACAGGCTTCCGGCACATGACGATAAAGTAAAAGGAAAAATTCTCGGTAAATATCCGGGAGGTATTATTTCAAACTTCCTGTGTGCTGCTGCAAAGTTCGGGGCGTCCTGTGGCGGAATAATTTGTGTGGGCAACGATGATTACGGAAAAACCGCACTTGCAGAGCTTCAGTCATATGGTATAGATACCAGCAGATGCGTTATACACAATGACGATACTTATTTTACCATTACATGTCTGGATGATTCCGGCGAAAAAAGCATGTTGATCTGTATGAACCAAACGACACAGCCAATAATTTCAGAGATTGATTTTTCCTACCTGGATCAGGCCGAATTTGTGCATATGATCGGTACTTACAGTGATCTGGTGCGAAAGGTTGGCCGCTATGTCCGGGAAAAGGATATCAGGCTGTCAGTTGATATCGAACGCCAGGCGTTTACGATTCCGTTAGAAGAGAGAATGGAAATCTGTTCTTTGGCATTTGTTGCATTTCCAAATGAAGAAGGGATCAGCTATTTTACGGGATGTGACCAGATTGCAGAAGCAGCTGCGAAAATGCTGGAATGGGGAACAAAAATCGTTGTTGTTACAAGAGGCAGTAATGGCGTTGATGTATTTACCAAGGATACTTATTTTCATGTTCCGGCAATTCCAGTCCTGGCAAAAGATACGACGGGAGCCGGAGATACATTCAACGCTTGTTTTTTGAGCTGTCTGGTTAAGGGCTATGCATTGGAACAATGTGCATGGCTGGCAACGGCTTCTGCGGCTTGCCAGATACAGAAAATAGGGGCAAGAACAGGTATGGTGAGTGAGGAGGAGGCGCTTCATTTTTTGAATGCTGAGGGAGTTGAGATAACATGTATTTAGAGGTAAAATAAAGAAAGATTGCGGGTGGTAAATCAGGGAAAATGGGAGAAAAGCCATCAAGGAGGAAATCTATGGCTACAGTGTATTATGTTGAGGATGATCCGGACATTGCAGAAAATGTAAAAGCATATCTGGAAATCCGGCAGATGGAAGTATCGGTATTCTGTTGTATTGCTGATGCGAAGCAAGCGTTGCTGAGAAAGCATCCGAGTCTTCTTTTAGTGGATCGAAATATGCCGGACGGGAATGGAGACGAATTGTGTAAATGGGTTCGCCGCTTATGGGGAAGTCAGCTTCCGATTCTTTATTTAACGGTACGGGGAGAAACTGCAGATATTGTCCGGGGATTTCAGGACGGCGCGGATGATTATGTGGTAAAGCCGTTTGAGCTGGAGGTGCTGTATTCCCGTATCCTTGCGCTTCTGCGGCGGAGCGGACAGATCAGGGAAACACGGCTTTTTTGCGGTCCGCTTTCCCTGGATACAGAAAAGATGTCTGTGTTTTGCGGCCAGGAGGAGGTGCAGCTGAATCGGACGGAATATCAGCTTCTTTTACTTCTGATGGAGAACAGGGGAAGAACAGTGACCAGAAAACAGCTTCTGGAGCAGGTGTGGGACAGGGATGGGAATTATGTGAATGACAATACCCTGACCGTTGCCATGAAACGTCTGAGGGAGAAACTGCATCATCCGTCCTGTCTGAAGACGATACGCAGCTTTGGGTATCGAATGGAGGAGGACTTATGACAGAGAGAAGGAGAAGGAGGCTTGCAATTTTGCTTCCGATGCTGGTATGCGTCATCGGCATCACTGGTATATCTGTTTTCTGGCTGCATGAATACCGGCAGACCGCCTTTGAACACATTTCTAAATTCTGTGAGATTACTATAGAGGATTATCCGGAAGCAGAGGCGCAGATGCTTTCTGCTTTGAAAGAATATCATACGTTGACTGAGCGGGAAGTCAAAGGAAATCAATTTTTGGCACAGTATGGATATGAATACGATGATTTTTGTGAAGGTATTTCGTGGAACGTCTGTATTCCTTCGGCAGCTTTGCTGTTTCTGGTACTTTGTGCCTTTCAATTTACCGTCGGGTATTTGAACAGGCGCAATCGAATGCGGATAGAGGAATTGACAGGTTATCTGGAGCAGGTCAATATCGGCGCTGCCGGAACAGTCATACAGACAAAGGAAGATGAATTTTCCCATCTTCAGGATGAAATGTATAAGACTGTTACCTCCCTGTATCAGACAAGGGAGGCGGCAGTGCAGGCAAAAATGAATTTTGCAGATAATCTGGCGAATATAGCCCATCAGCTAAAGACGCCGATCACTGCCGCGTTTCTTTCTCTGCAGCTTATGAAGGAAACAGAACCGGGCATTTACGGAGAGCAGATTGAAAGACAGCTGGAACGGTTAAACCAATTAGAGGAATCGCTGCTGACTCTTTCAAGGATCGACGCCGGTACGCTGCAGCTGGAGCGCTCTCAGGTGGATATTTATACTGTCCTGAGCCTTGCGGCGGAAAATTTGAATGACCTGCTTCAGAAGGAGAATATTTCTGTGGATATTCCTGAGCATGGATGCATGGAAATCTGTGGGGACATGGAATGGACCATGGAAGCGCTTATGAATTTGATGAGAAACTGTATGGAGCATTCCGCTTATGGGGGAACAATACACTGTGACTATTCCAGCAATCCGCTTTATACGGAAATTTTAATATGGGATAATGGAGACGGTTTCCAGACAGAGGACATTCCGCATCTTTTTGAACGGTTTTACCGGGGAAAAGGAGCTGCCGGAAATGGGACGGGGATTGGATTAGCCCTCGCACGTTCTATTTTTGAGCTGCAGAATGGTACGATCACTGCCCGGAATCTGCGGTCAGGCGGAGCCTGTTTTGAAATAAGAGTTTATAGTCACTGAGATGTCACTTTTCTTTGTTATATTATGATGTAAGTTATGAGAAGCAGCTCGGCTGCTTCCCCGATGCGACATAGGAACAGCGCATAGCCGCGATAGCGGCTCATAGCTTAACGAGGAAAATGAATATCATTTTATAACAAGAAGGAGAGGGCGCATGGAAATACTGAAATGTGAGGGAATCAGAAAGGTATACGGTTCAGGAGATAATCAGGTTACAGCGTTAGACCGGATCGACTTGTCTGTGGAGAAAGGGGAGTTTGCCGCTATTGTGGGAGCTTCCGGTTCAGGAAAATCTACGCTGCTGCATATCCTTGGCAGTGTGGAACGGCCTACAGAGGGAAAAGTCCTGGTGGAGGGAACGGATATTTCTGCTTTGAACCGGACGCAGGCAGCAATTTTCCGGCGCAGGAAGGTGGGGCTGGTCTACCAGTTTTACAACCTGATTCCGACGCTTACCATCCGAAAAAATATCCTCATGCCGCTTTTGCTGGACAAGAGGAAACCGAATCAGGAGTATTTTGAGCAGGTGGTAAATGCGTTAGGTATTGCTGATAGGCTGGAATCTTTTCCCAATCAGTTATCCGGTGGACAGCAGCAGCGGGCGGCCATAGCAAGATCCCTGATTTACCGTCCTGCCCTTTTGCTGGCAGACGAGCCCACGGGAAATTTGGATCAGAGGAATTCCCGGGAAATCATTGATCTGCTGAAGCTGTCGAACCGCAATTTGAATCAGACTATTTTGATGGTTACCCATGATGAGAAAATCGCGCTGGAGGCGGACCGGATCATCACAATAGAGGATGGATGTATCATTAGAGATCATTTCCGGGGGTCAGCAAAATGGCCGATGGGTTCTGCTACGGATAAAGGTATTTTATAGAGGAGGCGGGGTGAAACGAAATGTGGAAAGATTACTCGGCAAGCTTTATAAAAAAGAACCGTGCCTCCAGTGTGTCTATTATGGTGGCTGCCTTCATTTCTGCGTTGTTTTTGTCTTTACTGTGCAGTCTGTTTTTCAATTTCTGGAGTTATGATGTGGAACAGATCATTTTGGAAGAGGGCGACTGGCAGGGACGTATCACAGGAGAGTTAGATGAAAATGCTTTGACTATAATACAGAATTTTGCAAATGTGAAAAAAGCGGCGGTCAATGAAAAATTATCAAAGGAGCCGGAAACAGTGGTGGATGTATATTTTCAAAATATCAGAACCATTTATAGGGACATGCCGCTCATTACAGAGAAGCTTGGCTTAGATATCGAGGCGGTATCTTGCCATGAGCTGCTCCTGTCCAGATATATGATCCATGATCCGCAGGATGAACACCCGCCCCTGCTGATGGCATTTTATTTAGCTGTGTTGCTTATCGTAGCCTTGTCTCTGATTCTGATTATCCATAATTCCTTTGCCATCTCCATGAATGCGAGAATCCGGCAGTTTGGTATTTTTTCCAGCGTCGGAGCTACGCCGGGGCAGATCCGCACCTGTCTGATGCAGGAGGCGGCGGCGCTTTGCATCGGGCCGGTTTTGCTCGGAAGTATCACAGGCATTGGATCAGGCTTTGGGGCGATACAGATAATCAATTTACTTGCGGCAGATGTGACTGGACGGCATGAAGCCGTTTTCCGGTACCATCCATTGATATTTGCGGCTTCTATTGTGGTATCTATCCTGACCGTATTTATTTCTGCGTGGCTGCCGGCGAGAAAGCTGAGTAAATTGACGCCGCTGGAGGCGATTCGAAACGTAGGTGAGCTGCAGTTAAAGAAGAAAAAACATTCCCGTTTTTTGTCCCTGCTCTTTGGGATAGAAGGAGAGTTGGCGGGCAATGCCCTGAAAGCTCAAAAGAAAGCGATGCGTACCTCCACGTTGTCTTTAACGCTTTCATTCCTGGGTTTTACCGTTATGCTGTGCTTTTTTACCCTTTCAGGGATCAGCACAAACCATACTTATTTTGAACGGTATCAGGATGCCTGGGATGTGATGGCAACGGTAAAAGATACGGGGATAGAAAAGATAGAGCAGACAGAAGAAATCAGGGGACTGCAGGGAGTCCAGAGCTGTATTGTGTATCAAAAGGCGGAGGCGTTCAGCGCTGTTTCGGAGTCGAATATCAGTGACGAGGTCAATTCACTGGGCGGTCTGGGAGCAATAGCAGGCAGCTTTGTAACGGCGGGGGAGGGGGCTTATTTGGTTAAGGCGCCTATTGTGATCCTGGATGATGCCGGATTTGAGGAATATTGTGAACAGATCGGCATAGTACCGAAAATGAACGGAAGCATTGTATTGAATCGCATCTGGGACAGCATAAACAGTAATTTTCGCTATAAAGAGTATGTTCCATTTATAAAGGAAGAGCAGAAAACAATTACTTTGCAGGATGCCGGGCAGGGAGAAAATTCAGCAGAAATCCCCATACTTGGTTTTACTCAGGAAGCTCCGGTATTAAGAGAAGAATATCCGAATGATACTCTGGTGCAGTTTATTTCCCTGTCTGCCTGGGAAAAAATCGCCGGACAGATTGGAAATACGGAGGCAGATACTTATATCCGAATACTTGGAAAAAATAGAAGCGATCCGGAAGAATTACGTGCGCTGGAGACAGATATAGTGCAGACATTTAAAGGGGAATATGCGGTAGAGACGGAAAACCGTCTTCAGGAAAAAATTTCTGATAACAGGATGCAAAAAGGCGCGATGCTGATTCTGGGGGCATTCTGCGTTTTGCTTGCACTTATTGGAATTTCCAATGTATTTTCTAATACATTGGGCTTTGTACGTCAGAGAAAACGGGAATTTGCACAGTATATATCCGTTGGAATGACGCCGGACAGTATGCGGAAAATGTTTTGCATCGAAGCTCTGGTCATCGCCGGGCGGCCTTTACTGATTACTTTGCCGCTTACCGTGATATTTGTGGGATTTATGATAACAGCAAGCTATCTGAATCCCATGGAATTTTTGGTAAAGGTTCCGATTGTGCCGATTATGATATTTATTCTGGCTATCTTCGGATTTGTTTTTTTGGCGTACTATATCGGGGGGAAACGGATAAGAACGGACAGAAGAGAAAACTGAAAATTTTACGGGACAAACAGCCTGGAATCCTGGAGAAAATAGTAAACCACAGGATTCCGAGCTGTTTTATTTGAAAATATCTTACCTCTGCATATAGGAGATCTGATACTCATACAATTTCATACGCTTATCGGCGTGGACTTTTTCAATAAGCTCTCTTGACGGTTGATTCAGGCATATAATTCCATAAACATTCTTATCTTTGAATTTCTCATTTTTCTCAAACCACTCTAAATAAACTGACAGCTGCTTATATACATCATCATAACCGCTGTCTTTTTTCAGTTCGATTACATAAAGATTCCCCGAAGCATCCTCACAAAGCAGGTCAAGTCTTCCTACTGGGATGATATATTGCCTTCCATACTCGCCATGTCTTTGATACATCTTCAATGAAAGGCCGAAAACTGGTATTCCAGACTCAATCCTTGCTGTCAATTCATCCTCCAGCAGCTTTTCATTGGAAAACTGCTGAAGCTTTATTCCTCTCTTTATTAAGGTTTGCCCTGCAGCTTCATTTTTATCCGCATCAGCAATGACAGGCACGTCCTTCTTCAAACTGGTATTTGGAGGATCCAGCTTCGCTGCTTTATCCCTTAATGACTTACTGATACAGAATTTGCCTTTTTCAGCAAATTTTTTTGCGTCATCATATTTTCCCAGAGCAATCAGAACCCTGACATAATTGTTGGCCACATAGGGCAAATCTATGCCCCTTTCCAGGCACTCTTCAAACAAGCTCTTTGCTTCAGGATACTTTTTCTATTTATATAAATTGTACCCCCAGGTTATTAAGCAGATATTCTCGATCCGGGTAAACCATAAGCCCATGCAAGCATCCAATATATCTCGTCCTCATAAAAGAAAAGGGGACAGTCAACCCTCTCCAGACAGGCAATCGCATTATTCCACATGGACATACTATAATGTAGGTAGCCAAGCCATTCATTCGGCAGGCGATACCCAGGATATTTTTGAATAAATTTCTGCAGGCATCCTAGCATATCGTCATTGCTGTCACTGGAATAAAAATCGCCCATCAGCTTACAAAAATCATCCATTCCCTCCACTGTTTTTATTTGCGTTATTTCATCTCTTATAAAAGCCCAGAATCCGTTAAAAGCATTTTTAAAAGGGATAACAAAAAAACATATAATCGTTTCTTCTTCAAGCACTGTTTCAGTTTCTTTCCAATCCATAAACATATTATGAATTTTATTCCGGCATTCAGGATAGTTCTGTTTCAGGAAATAATAAAATGCCCACAAAAAGCTTGAATTTTTATCCAGTTTTTCCATACAATGAAAAAACCACGAACAAGGCTCTGTTTTTATAACATCAAAATTATATTTTATATAATTATCTGTTAAAACTGAAATGAGTTTATTACAATATATTGAGCACAGCTCCTGGAAGTATTGATGGTTCTGCATTGTATTTATTTTCTCGAATGATTCTTTCAAGGCCATACTGAGGGGAAACTCTTTTGCATAGAGCTCATTTATTTCTTCATCAGAGACTGAGACGCTCCAGATCCTCGTAAAATCCCGGATAGCTGATCCTTACACAGTCGGCATCCTGAATATCCATTTCGCCGTCGCAGGCCAGCGCCGCCACTGCAAAGCTCATAGCGATGCGGTGGTCTTTTTTTGTATCAATGGATGCGCCGTGGAGCGGTTTGCCGCCGCGGATAATCATGCCGTCCTCTGTGGCGGTAACGTCGCAGCCGATACGGGTTAAATTGTCTGTCATAACTGCGATGCGGTCGGATTCCTTGACCTTCAGCTCGGCGGCGTCACGGATGATCGTGGTGCCCTCAGCGAAGGCAGCCATCACGGCGATGACCGGAAGCTCGTCAATCAGCGTCGGGATAATGTCGCCTTCAATGACCGTACCATTCAACGAACTGCTTCGGATCAGGAGGTCGGCGCAGGGCTCGGCACCGGAATGATCCTCGTTCACAAAGGTAATATCGGCCCCCATGGCCCGGCAGACCCGCAGCAAACCATCTCTGGTAGGATTGATCCCGACGTTACGCAGCAGGACCTCGGAGTTCGGTACGAGGAGCGCGGCGGCAATAAAGTATGCCGCAGAAGAAATATCTCCGGGTACGTTTACCTTCTGTCCGGTAAGATGCGGCTCGGGAGCGATGGAAGCCGTGGTTCCCTCGCATTTAACGTCTGCGCCGAAGTAGCGCAGCATAAGCTCAGAATGATTTCTGGATATTACGGGCTCAGTCACCCGGGTAACATCGTCGCCGTATAGTCCCGCCAGTAAAACGCAGGATTTTACCTGGGCGGAGGCCACCGGGGACTGGTAGTGGATGCCGCGGAGGCCGCCGCCGTTGATCTCCAGGGGAGCGCAGCCGTTATTATATATAGAAGCTATGGAGGCGTTCATCATAGTGAGCGGAGTCATGATCCGTTTCATGGGCCGTTTTTGGATAGAAGCGTCTCCCGTAATAACGGAGCGGAAGGGCTGGCCGGAAAGAATGCCGGACATCAGGCGGACGGTCGTTCCGCTGTTGCCGGCATCCAGAAGCTTTTTCGGCGCTGTCAGGCCGTGCAGGCTCTTGCCGTTAATTTTTACACTGGAACCATTCTGCACAATATCAATTCCCATCTGACGGAAGCAGGAGATTGTGGAAAGACAATCCGCACCGGTCAGAAAATTTTCCGCTTCGGTAAGGCCTTCGGAAAGAGCGCCGAACATGACGCTGCGGTGGGAGATAGATTTATCTCCGGGAACGGAAAGCTCCCCCTTGAGAGGAGCCTTATATTTCATAATCATAGCAATTCTCCTTTTTCAATGGTATCATTTACCGGATCCAGACCTGGTAATGATGCTGGCGCAGAATATCGGCTGCCCGCAGGGACGTCTCTTCCTCATAAAATTCGATGCGCAGCACGCCCTCCTCAAATTCACGGTTATGTACGATACCGATATTTTTGATGTTGATGCCGTTGACAGCCAGCGTCGTGGCGATCGTGGCGATGGCGCCGGACTCGTCCACAATATCACAGTAAATGCTGTAGGTTTTTTTGATGGTGCCAAGAGAAGAGGAGGAAAAAGAATCCCGGTAATCTCTGGAACGCTCAAAGGTTTTGTAAATAGCCGCGCCGTTTCCGGCATCCATTTCTCTTTGGCAGTCCTCCAGAAGACGGATAAAGGTATCCATGACCTGGGAGATATTTTTGCTGTTGGCAACGCAGATATGCTCCCACATCTCCGGGGAGGAGGAGGCGATTCTCGTGATGTCCTTGAAGCCTCCGGCGGCGATCATTTTCATAACCTCGTCCTTTGAATCCAGGTCATGCACCGTGTTGACCAGGGATGCGGCGATCAGGTGCGGAAGGTGGCTGACGGCGGCTGTCACATAATCGTGCTGCTGATAATCGAGCACCAGGGGAATCGAGCCAATGTCACCGGCAAGCCTGCGGTATGCTTCGACCCATTCCGGCGGTGTCTGCCCGGAGGGGGTGATGACGTAATATGCATTTTCAAATAAATGTGCCTGGGCGCTTTTGAAGCCGGATTTTTCGGAGCCCGTCATGGGATGTCCGCCGATGAAACGTCCGTCAAGCCCCATCTCATGAGCGGCCTGGTGGATGTCGGATTTGACGCTGCCTACGTCCGTCAGGATACAGCTGTCATTTACGACGTCCTTCAGCTGCCGGAGCGCGGCGATGTTGCTTCCCACGGGGGTGCAGAGAAAAACGCAGTCACAGGAAGAAAACTGCGGATCAGCAGGTGAAGTGCAGATGCAGTCAATGACCTGCTGCTCAAGAGCCTGCTCCGAGGTAGCCCTTGTTCTTGTATATGCCATGATCCGGCAGCCCGGATAAACACGCTTTAATGCCATTGCCAGTGAGCCGCCGATCAGGCCGAGACCGATAAAACCAAATGTATTTAGCTGCATAAAGTAAAATCCTTCTTTCTATTTGTGAAAAACACACAGTCATTTTACTATTAATCAAAATACATGTCAAATACTGTAATACTTTAAAGTACGAAAAATAAAAAGATTGTTAATAGTGAATAAAATGCTTGAACTATTTGAAATATTTTAGTAGAATATATCCATGTGGGAAGTTGTGACCACGGACTAACTAGTATTGGAGGAAAAAGCTATGAATGTTTACACAACAGACAAAATCCGTAATGTCGTAATTCTCGGTCACGGTGGTGCCGGAAAGACAAGTCTTGTAGAGTCCATGGCATATTTGTCAGGTATTACGAGCAGATTGGGCAATGTAGCTGAAGGAAATACCATCAGCGATTTTGATAAAGAAGAAGTTAAGAGAAAGTTTTCAATCAGCACGACGATGGTGCCGATTATCTGGGGCGATACGAAGATCAATATTCTGGACACACCGGGATATTTTGATTTCTTCGGCGAAGCAGAGGAAGCGGCGGCAGCGGCTGACGCAGCAGTTATTGTTGTCAATGGAAAGAACGGCGTAGAGGTTGGTACGCAGAAGGCATGGGAGCTTTGCGAGAAATATAAGCTTCCGAGATTTTTCTATGTTTCCAATATGGACTATGACAATGCCAGCTACAGAGAGGTAGTTGAGGCGCTGACAGAGCTGTACGGCAAGAAGATCGCTCCGATTCATATTCCGATCCGTGAGAATGAGAAGTTCGTCGGATACGTCAATGTTGTCAAGATGGGAGCGAGACGTTACGTAAACAAACAGGAGAAGGTAGAGTGCGAGATCCCGGATTACCTGAATGATTATCTGGAGCATTACCGTGAGAACCTTCTGGAGGCAGTTGCCGAGACCAGCGAAGAGTTTATGGATCGTTATTTCAGCGGCGAGGAATTCTCCGAGGCAGAGATCATGGCAGCGCTTCATGCGAATGTAGGCGACGGCTCCATCGTTCCGGTAACCATGGGCGCCAGCCTGAACCTTCAGGGTATCCTGATTCTGCTGGACGATATTGTAAGCTATATGCCGTCACCGGAGAAGCGCAGTATTGCCGGCGTCAATATGAAGACAAAGGAAGTTTTTGAGGCGAATTACGATTTCGCAAAGGCGAAATCTGCATTTATCTGGAAGACTATTGTGGATCCGTTCATTGGAAAATACTCTATGATCAAGGTTGCCTCCGGCGTTATCAAGAATGATGACACGCTTTACAATGAAGCGAAGGATTCAGAGGAACGGATCAGCAAGCTTTATGTGATGGAAGGCAGCAAGGCCGTTGAGGTGAAGGAGCTTCACGCAGGCGATATCGGGGCGATTGGTAAGCTGAACGCTTCCACGGGAGATACGCTTTCCACAAAGGCTACGCCGATCGCATACGGAAAGATTGATACGCCTGTTCCGTATACGTACAAGAGATTTAAGGCAAAGGTGAAGGGCGAGGAGGATAAGATCTCCCAGGCTCTTGCAAAGATGGCACAGGAAGACCTTACCATGAAGGTTGTCAACGACGGAGAGAACCGTCAGACTCTGCTCTATGGTTTGGGCGACCAGCACCTTGACATTATTGCCAGCAAGCTTCTGGCTAAGTATAAAGTAGATATTGACCTTGAGAAGCCGAAGGTAGCATTCCGCGAGACCATCCGCAAGAACTCCGATGTGGATTCCAAGTACAAGAAGCAGTCCGGCGGACACGGACAGTACGGACACGTTAAGATGCGTTTCTCACCGCTTGACAGTCTGGATAAGGCATATGAGTTTGAACAGGTAGTAGTAGGCGGTGCAGTTCCGAAGAACTACTTCCCGGCAGTTGAAAAGGGTATCCAGGATTCTACGGTGAAGGGACCTCTGGCCGGCTATCCGGTAGTTGGCGTGAAGGCCGTTCTCTACGATGGTTCTTATCATCCGGTAGACTCTTCCGAGATGGCATTCAAGACCGCAGCCAGCCAGGCCTTCAAGAAGGGCTTCATGGAAGCCAGCCCGGTTCTCCTTGAGCCGATTGCATCTATGAAGGTTACGGTTCCGGACAAATTTACCGGTGACGTTATGGGCGATCTGAACAAGAGACGCGGCCGCGTACTCGGTATGAACCCGGATCACAAGGGCAATACGATCGTAGAGGCAGATATTCCGATGTCTGAGCTGTACGGATACTCCACGCAGCTTCGTTCCATGACGGGCGGAAGCGGCTCTTACTCCTATGAGTTTGCACGCTATGAGCAGGCTCCGAACGATGTTCAGGAAAGAGAGATCGCTGCACGCCAGAAGGCAGAAGAGGATTAAGCCTGCACAGCAGCAGAACAAAGGCTTTATAAGGGCTGTGGAATAAAGACATAAAATAAAGGTTATCTGTTAAAGTAAAATAAAGATAAAATAAAAGGTATCCCCGCTGGAGGCGGTGCTTGCGCAGCATTGCTCTTCCGGCGGGGTTCTTTTGTTTCCGGGCGGCCATTTCACGACGTACTCTTTTATGTCTGTCATTTTATGTTTACTGTTTCGTATTTACCACTTCGAGACATTATTTTACATTTTAAGTTGACAGAATACCGGAAATAGAATATAATTTAGTTAAACGGTTAACCAAACAGCAAACCGCATCAGAGAAAGGAACAGAAGATGAAGCAGAGAGCGACGATCCGAGACGTAGCGGCGGCTGCAGGCGTGTCTGTGGCGACGGTGTCATACGTGCTGAATGGAAAGAAAAAGGTCTCAGAGCAGACCAGAAACGTGGTACTCGATGTGATCAAGGAGCTGGAGTATGTGCCGGATCTGAATGCAAAAAGCCTTTCTGTAAAAGATACGAAGCTGATTGGAGTTGTGGTTCCGCAGACAGAGCCGGGAAGTACCCTGATGTTCCGCAATAATTTTTACGGGGAGATCCTTGGCAGTATTGAGTATCATGCGCGGCAGTACGGTTATCACGTACTGATCTCTGCCACGGACGTCACGGAGGATTATTTGAATCTGATCCGGGAACGGAATCTTGACGGCGTTATTATTATCGGTACGTATCAGAGTGAATTTTTTGAGCAGCTTCGGCAGCTTGATCTTCCGGTGGTGATGGTGGACAGCTATTGTGAATATAACTGGTTCCATGAGGTTCGCATTGATGATCAGAAGGGAATTTATCAGGCGACGAAGTACGTGCTAGATGCGGGACACAGGGAGGTTGGCCTGGTCTGCGGACTCCTTCATGAGGATGGCGTTATGCAGAAGCGCTTCAGAGGGTATCAGCAGGCTCTTGCGGAGTATGGCATTCCATTCAGGCAGGAATACGTATTTGAAGGAAATGTGGATTATGACAGCGGCGTGGAAATCGCGGGCAGGATCGTGAGGACTCAAAAGGATCTGACTGCGGTGGTGGCGACGGCCGATATGTTTGCGATCGGACTGATGAAGGGCTTTTATGAGGCAGGGATCCGCGTGCCGGAGGATATTTCGGTTATGGGGTTTGATGACCTGGACATTTCCGCTTACATGACGCCTGGGCTCACGACGGTCCGGCAGGAGATTTCCCTGAAGGGAGAGCATGCAGTGAATCTTCTGGTTCAGAACATGGCGGACGCCGGGATGAAAAAGGCAACAGAGATTCTCCCGGTACGGATCGTAGAGCGGGAAAGCGTAAAGAGAAAAGGGTAAAAAAGAAAGAGCTGCGGAAAGTGTAAAGCAGAACAGTAAAGAAAAAGCGCAAAGGAGAAAGCGTAAAGCAGAACAGTAAAGAAAAAAGCGCAACGAAGAAGGCGCAAAGTAGAACAGTAAAGAAAAAAGCGCAAAGGAGAAAACATAAAGTAGAAAAAGTAAAGAAGAAAGGGGGATGAGTGATTGAGTGATATGCAGCAGCTAGTGATGCGGCCTGGGGAGGCCGGTCTGGAAATTGTCTTACCGGGAGAAATACGGGCAGTTCTGCACCGGGAATGCTGTGCGGCAGGAGAAATCCTTCGAATTGAAGTACCGTATACCGGGGCCTATGGCATGGGAGAAAAATTCAATGGCCTGAATCAGAAGGGCAAATATGTTGTTAATCAGGTGATTGAACATTTTTGTCATCAGGGAAATGATACGTATCTTCCGGCACCGTTTTTTGTAACGGATACCGGGCTTGGGATCTACATTGATACCGACAAAAGGACGGCCTTTCGATTTGAGGAGACCATTGTCTGTGAGCTTCCCCGGGAAGCAGACGTGTACGTATTTGCAGGAAACGTTGATGAAGTAATTTCTTCTTATATGAAAAGGCTGGGGGAGGCAAAGCTTCCGCCGAAATATGCCTTCGGCGTATGGATCTCAGCGAACCACTGGAATTGCCAGAGGGATGTGGAGCAGCAGCTTCGGTATCTGGAAAAATATCAGTTCCCGGCGAGTGTAATGGTGCTGGAGGCCTGGAGCGATGAGGCGACCTTTTATATCTGGAACGGCGCTGCGTACAGGCCAAAGCCGGAGGGCGATTCCTTCCGGCAGGATGAATTTGATTATTCCCAAAGCGCGTACTGGAAGGATCCGGCGGGAATGATCCAGAGCCTGCACGAGAAGGGGATCCGGCTCGTACTGTGGCAGATTCCGGTATACAAAGGACAGCCCAGGGAGGAGACGCCGAATGAACAGCTTGTTCTTGATACGCAGGATGCGGTCAGCCGGGATCTCTGTGTGAAATATGCGGACGGCAGCCCTTATCGTATCCCGGAGGGCAACTGGTTTGAACATTCCCTGATTCCTGATTTTTCCAATCCGAAGACCTGCGCCTCATGGTTTGAGAAGCGACAATATTTGCTGGATATGGGCGTGGATGGCTTTAAGACGGACGGCGGAGAGTTTATTTACCGTGAGGATATAAAGCTGTACAACGGTATGGATGGAACGGAGGCAAAAAACGCTTATGCAAGACTGTACACGAAGGCGTATACGGACTTCATCGGTACAGAGAGGGTGCTGTTTTCAAGGGCCGGTTCAAGGGGCGCTCATCAGATGCCGATTCACTGGGCAGGTGACCAGCAGTCTGAAAATAATGAGCTGAAAAGCGTATTTTATGCGGGAATGTCCGCGGCAATGACGGGAATTCCGTTCTGGAGCTTTGATATTGGAGGCTTTGCAGGGCCGCTTCCCACGGCGGATCTGTACCGCAGAGCTACACAGCTTGCATGCTTTGTGCCGGTGATGCAGTGGCATTCCGAACCGGACGGCGGTCAGTTCAAAGAGCTGATGCCGGGGGCTGACGGAAATAACGAGAGGAGCCCGTGGAACATTGCAAGGGCATGGGGACAGCCGGAGCTTCTGGAGGAGATACGTTTCTGGCACAACCTGCACATGGATCTTGTTCCCTATATTTACAGTACGGCCATTGACTGCTGTGAGAACTGCCGTCCGGTGATGAGACCCCTCGTCTATACGTGGCCGCAGGAGGAGCAGGCAGTCCGGTGGGAGGATGAGTATTTATTTGGAGACAGCCTTTTGGTTGCGCCTTTGCTTGAAGAGAATCAGACGCAAAGAGAGCTGTGGCTGCCGGAGGGGAAGTGGTACGGCTTTTTCTCCCATGAGGAATACAGCGGAGGCGCATGTATAGAGTCAAACGAGCGCTTTCCGGTATACATAAGAGGCGGATACGCAGTGGCTCTTCGGAGACGGAGAGATGCAGGATTCGAAAGCGACGTAGAAGTCAGAAGAGATGTAGGATTCGGAAAGGGCACAGGACTCGGAAGAGATGCAGGATTCGAAAAAGATTCCGCGGCGGCGGAGCAGAAATCTGACGAGCTTCATTTCCTGCTGGCAGGGGAAGAGGGAACCTGCCGTTTCCGGGATGAGAACACAGAGCTTCAGATAAGATGGAAAAATGGAAAGGCTGAGGTGGAAGAAATGAAGGACAGAAACCGGAATATTACGTGGGAGATTCTTTCATAATTGGTTTTTCATAATTTTTTGACTAGTTAAACGGTTAACAAAACACGAGCTTCAAGAAATATGCAAAATATAATTTACAAATCTATCCAAGAGAGGAGAAGGACTATGAAGAGAACAAAACAGTGGAGAACAGTAGTGACGGGGGCAGCTTTGGCGGCGGCGCTTGCGGCGTGCGGCATGACGGCGGCAGCGGAGGAAGAGGTTACGATCAAGTATGCAAATTTCAACGCCTCCGGCGGACAGGAGGAAACTCTGGAGGCAATGTATGAGGCGTTCCATGAGGAGTACCCGAACATCACCGTCGAGATCGAGACCATCGGCTATGATGACTATTTCACGCAAATGCAGACAAGGGTGGCCGGAGGAACGGCGCCGGACTGCTATGAACTGAATATTGAGAATTTTGCGGCATATGCCAATAAGGGCGTGCTCGCAGAGCTGACCGGGATTGACGCCGCGGGCTATAATGAGACAGCGCTTTCCGCATTCAATGTCGGGGGCACACAGTACGGCGTGCCGGGGAATTTTTCAAACGTTGTCCTGATCTACAACAAGGATCTGTTTGACCAGGCAGGTGTGGATTATCCTACTGCTGACTGGACCTGGGAGGATGCGCTGGCAGCCGGAGAGAAGATCCGGGCGCTGGATGAGAATACCTACGGCATTTATCAGCCGATTACCTTCAATGAGTTTTTCAAGGTTGCCGTTCAGTTTGGCGGAAGCATTTTAAGCGAAGATAAATCTGCGTTTACGATCAACTCAGAAGAAAATCTGGCCGCGGCAGAAATGATGGTTTCAAAAATCACTGACAGCAACATCCAGCCAAACGACGAGCAGATGAGCGGTATGGGAGATTGGGATCTGTTTCAGAGCGGACGTCTCGGTATGATCCCCACCGGTATCTGGGCATTTGCCACCTTCACAGAGGGCTGTGATTTTGCATGGGATATTTGTGTAGAACCGGGACAGAGCCAGAAGGCGACCCATTTCTTCAGCAATGCGCTGGTAGTAAATGCAGATACGGAGAAAAAAGAAGCAGCGGAGTGCTGGATCAACTGGCTGGCTTCCAGCGAGACAGCGGCACAGATGCGTATCGACGCAGGCTGGGATCTTCCGGCAATCAGCAATGAAGAGGTGCTTGCTTCCTATCTGGAAATAACGCCGCCGGACAACCGTCAGGCAGTATTTGATTCTCTTGATTATCTGACCGTAGCGCCGATCATCGAGGATTATGCGCTGATGTCTGATATTATTACGGGCAAGCTGGCTGAGGCGGCCTCTGGAAAGATTACCGTGCAGGAGGCTCTTGATGCGGCGCAGAGCGAATGTGAGGCGCAGATCAAGCTGCAGTAACGGAAGACTGACATGCAATTAGCAGTATGAGGCAGGGGGAACATCTCAAATACCGGAAGAACAAGAGGTTATTTTGCGATGTTCCCCCTTCAGACCTTTGATGAGGACAGGATTATGAGCAAAAAGAAAAAACAACAGGCGCTGCTTCGTTCCATACCATTTATGATGCCCAGCTTTGCGGGCATGATCGTATTCAGTCTGCTTCCGATCCTTATTTCTATTATCATCAGTCTTACGGACTGGAACGGACTGGATAAGCTGAACCTGGAAACACTGTCTCAGCACTTTGTGGGACTTGGCAATTATGTGAGTATCCTGAGCACCTCTGAGTTCTGGAAGGTGCTTGGGCATACGCTGTATTATATTGTGCTTTATATACCGCTTGTATTTGTGGCTTCCCTGGGCATCGCAGTGATCCTGAATAAAAATATGAAGGGGATCACGGTATTTCGCGTCATGTACTACATTCCGGTGCTGACCTCCTGGGTGGCGGCCAGTCTGATCTGGAAGTGGGTGCTGAG
>JAUNGD010000032.1 GCA_030524705.1 Lachnospiraceae bacterium
TACCCGCATTGTTTACCAGAACATCCGGGCTTCCCCATACGCTCTCAATATCATCGAGGGCCTTCTCCAGATCTTCTTTTTTCACAATATCAACCTGGTAAAATCTGAGATTATCATCCTTAATACCGCCAAATACTTTTTCGATTTTATCCGGTCCGGCATGACGTCCAAACACCGCCACCTTTGCCCCTCTTTCGTGAAGAGCCTTTACATACTGAAATCCTAACTGTCCAAAACCACCGGTCACGATACAAACTCTGTCCCGTACACTAAACAACTGGTCTTCCATGTTTTTTACCTCCATTAATAATATTTGCCCGTGACATGTCATAATCCGATATTCGAAAACAACATTTATCTCAGCTGATTATAGAACAAATTCAGCCTGTTTTCTTGCATCATGTGAGATTGTATGACATGTTGTGATATTATTATACTACCATTTTGCAGGCATTTTTTCAATGAAAAATATGCACAAAATTCGCAATGTTTTTTTGTTGAAGGTGAGGGCCGGACAACGGCGTGGAAACGCAAAATCCCCCCAATTCTACGCGAGTTGGGGTAATCCGCACGTAATCAAATTCTGTTTTTTCAGTCCTTTTAATCCTGTATATCATTACCGGAAATAAAGCTTTACAGCCTCCTTATGTCTGTCTCGTGTCCCTTGCTATCCCTTTATGTACGGTACAATCACATCGTAAAATTTTTTCGTCCACTCAGCATGGAAATTCGCCATCTGAAGCCAGTCCGTCTCGTTTTCAATACTGACATGGTTCAGCTGAATACTGACCTTTGACGATTTGATGTCATCACCACGATTCCACTGGAGAGCTGCTCCCAGCTTTGATTCAATTTCAGGTTTATGCGCATACAGGCTGTCAAATGCGTCTTTGTTTTCCTGCTTGTTTCCTCTGCCAAATACGACCTCCGCCCGCGCCGCATCATAGTTTGCCACACAGCTCAGGCAAAAGCCGCCGATGCCAAAGAATCCGCTGATCCAGTTATCCCTGCCGGGTTTTACATTTGAGAAAGGACCGTCTGCACCATGAGCCTTCTGAATAACCGGCAGTGCATAAGCCCAATACTTTCTTCTTAATTCATATCGGCTTCCCGGCTCATCTGTATTAACCTCGCTGTCATCACGGAGGTAAAATACCAGATCCGTCAAATCTTCATCGTAGAGTTTGAACAAACGGCTCAGAACGGATAGCTTGCTCTGAGTATTTGTATTCGTCCAGACATAGATTCCATCACCTATTTCCAGACACTTTGTGAAAGCATCCGGATCAGTACTAAAATGCAGAGCGATATTTTCCTCCCCGGACATGGCCAGTTTCGTGATGATCGCCTTATCTTCCGCATATAAAATCTGAATGACCTTCTGGAACATTTCCACCCAGCTTGTCACCGGCTGCTCCGTATTTTTAAACGCAAACTTTGCAATCAGGCGGCCAGTTAATTCGTCTTCATCCTCAAGTGTACAGGTATCCATCTGCTTTTCTGCCGGCCTATAGTCTGTTGCCGGCGCCGTCCATATCCTCAATGCTCTGTCCATAAGGTACTGGCTGCGTTCTTCCAGTTCTGCCCGCGTCCACTTATCCTTCCTGGCGATCCATGTGTTCATACGGATGCCGCTATCCTCAAATCCGTTCTGCATGGTTTTCTTTTCGATGAAGGAGCTATTTCCATATTTCGAGTTATAGGCCGTCAGCGTCAGGTTGGCGATCCTGTGCAGCCATAATTCGTGAATCTGCTCATAGTCGCTGCCCAGCTCCTTCTGCCATATTGGAGTTAAATGCTGCGGCATAATATGCTCAATTGAATAAGTCCCGTCATCACAGTGACGGTACACATCCTTGTCCTCTGATGTGCCAAAATTTTCAAGCCGTTCAAGGATGTAGATTTTGTTCTTGCTGTTCATCAGATAAACAGGCTTCTCCACGAATGCCTGTGAGAATTCCTGATCTCCAGGAAAACGGGCCCGTTCCTTCTTCGAAAGGAGAGTATATTTAAACTTATCAACATAATTGTCCTCTTTTCCGTCGTACCGGACGATTTCGCGATGCAGCAGCAGAAAGATTTTGTTCAGAGCATTGGTTGGAAGATCACACATGCTTCTGCGAAACAGATAATTTTCAGTGGTCAGGAATATCTCCGTAACCTGCCCCACTGCCAGTCTGCCTTCATTATACAGACGCAGCACCTCAAGAAAAAATGGCCTCGTTACAGTTGTCTCTAATCTGTTCAGCCGGAGAATGCACGCGTCCAACGCAGCATTTCCGGTGTTACCGTCGAGAAGAATCTGATAGCGTCTGGCATAGGCCAGCATATCTGTCAGAAGAGGCTCCGTTTTAATCTTCCCAAATTCAACATAATCCTTAAAATTGGTATAAATTTTCTTCTGCTGTGGAATTGCCTGCTGCTTCACGCTCAGATAATCTCTGATGAACGCACTGGCATCGTATTTCGTGCAGACTTCGATCTTGTTCCAGTATTTCTCATAGTATTCTTCCTGTTCCCTGGAAGACAGCCCCATCAGGATAAAGTTCCTGATCTTATCTCCTTCGCTCAGATCAAGACCTGTGGAGTTCAGGCTTTCAAAAATCAGCTGCGGATTGTCTTCCTTATCCAGCCGGATATTAATGATCTCCAGACAGCAAATGGCATCGTAGAGCTGATCAATGGTGATTTCCTGTTTTTGGATCCTGTCATAAAAATAGTCATAATTGACAGTCAGGTTCGATTCACGAATATGATCTGCTGGGTCAGAGAACAGCTTTCCAAAAGCCTTCTGGTCATTTTTAACTGGCTTTAGTTTGATCCGGGTATCCTCCGGTTTCCATTTGTCAACAAGGTATTCCTCAAAAATCCGCTGTTTCAGATTGGAGGCCTCCGGCACAACAATTCCTTTATCGATCAGATTATGCATTGCAAGAAACAGCAGCGACACTGTGGTCAAACGCTGCTGGCCGTCAATAATCAGGAACTCCTCATTGCGGCCATCTGGATCGTACACCGAAACAATGCTCCCGAAAAAATGGCTTTTCCGATTACCCTTGATGATTTTTACAAGGTCATCGTAAAGCTGCTTGCAGTTCTCTGTCTTCCAGTCATAATTTCTCTGATAAACCGGAATGACAAAGCGTTTATCAGAACCCTCCATGTATTTTACAAATTTGCATTCTGTACCCTTCATGAATCGTTAATCCTCCTTCTCGATCTTTGCACTTGGGAATTCAAATTCTCAACGCTTATCCCCTATGTTCTTCCTCACAAACACCTTTAAAAAATCGCCGATACATCCTATATGCATAATTATTCCTATTTACACTAAGAGAAGCTTTTTCATAGGCTTTCCATTTATTCAGGCAATATGCTTTAATATCTTCCAATCTCGTATTCATCATCCTTCTAATTCTGAAAACAAAACCCTTGCAAATTCCTCTCTCGCATATTTTTCTCTCCACGGAGTATGACCGCACTTATCCAGCACGTATGATTTTATATCCACATTGCGATCTCTTAATGGCTGAATAACACCTTCTGACGGATGCGGATCAACCGCTCCCTGAATCAGCACCAGCGGACAGGAAATTCTCTCAAACCTTTCCAACAGTTTTCCGGATTTTCGCAATCCGGCAGCTTCCTTCCAGACTTTTTCATACAGCTCTCCGTTTACTTCTGCCTTGTCGCTCAAAGATTTTTCTTCCTGATATCCATCTGCTCTGTCACATATTTCACCTAATCGCCGCAGGTATTCATCCTTTTCTCCCAAAACCTCCTCAAGCTGACGCAGAATCTGGTCAAATTCTTTCGCTTCCTCTGGTGACATATTTCCTTTTCTGCGTTCTCCGATTTTGGAAACATAAGCTTCATCCAAAGGAGGGCAGCCAATCAAAATTACTTTTTCCACTTTATCCGGAAATCTTTCCGCAAACAATCCTGCCAGCCATGCACCCCAGGAATGTCCCGCCAAGATAACTTTTCCAGAGCAGTTCTCTTCAATTTGCTCTCTTAACTCTTTTTCCTGTTCCATAATTGTGTATTTTGACTGCATCGGTTCAAGGACGCCAAACTCTTTTGAAATCAATCTGGCAAGTCCGAATGCCGAGCCTGCCGCTCCCGGTCCACCGTGCAGAACCACAATATGATATGGCTCTTTTCCATGTTTTCTGACCATAATACTCCTCCTTTACAGCCGCTTTCTATACAGACAAATTCCCGCCCCTCTCTTTTTCCATAGTATGGTAGCAGAGGAAATCTCCGTTTTCTGTTTCAATTTTCTCATAGGAAACAATCTGATATCCACGTTTCAGATACATACTTTCCGCAGGGAAAGAAGCGTCTATATGAACCTTTGAATAATTTTCAAAAATCCTTGCTTCCAGTAAATCCATCAATCTGCTTCCATATCCTTTTCCCTGATATTCCGGCAAAATAAACAATCTGCAAATCTCATTCCTCCGAATGCTCCCGGTTCCTATCATATTTCCCCGCACCATCGCAAGATAGATTTCTTCAGAAGACATCCTCTCTTTTATTTCCACTTCACTGTGCTGATTAAAAAAGAACAGCACTGCGCCTGACGGATAATAGTGAGGATATATTTTTTGTATTGTTTCTCTTACAATAGCAGCTACCTGCTTCGGACAATCTGCCAATTTTAATTTTACATCAGACTCAAACATGGCTTAATTTTCTCCTGATTTATCTGTACAACCTTTAGGCATTATAAGCCCTTCCTGAAACAATGTTTCAAATGTATTTACCGCTCCCCCGTGCTCCACGATTTTCCCATCAGTCACTTTGTCTACATCTACCCCGGTGAAGACCAGTTTTTTATTCGTAGGCTTCATTCCCAGCCATTCTCCTTTATGCGTCCCTTCCATGATAAATTCTGAGATAACATAATCACCGTCACAATATTGCTTTATAATCTTCATAGAATAATCGGGATATGTGTTCTTTACTGCAATCAGATGATCTCTCATTCCTTCAATTCCTATTGGAATCAATTCTTCTCCGCTTTTAAGCACGCAGTCCTCAGATACATATTGGTCCACTTCTTCCAACAGATGATTTGTTACCACTATTTCATAAAAATATTTCACGATTTCTTTTCTGTCCATCACGACCTCCTAGGCAAAATTACTTTTTCTTTCTCAATTTTAACACAATCCCCTGCTTATCTGCCGCCTTCTGAAACTGCCCGGTCACATAAGCAGCCTTTTCTTTTAATGATAGTTCTCCAAATGTTTCATCTGATTTTATCTGCTCCATCACGTTTCTCACATCTTCCAATTCCAGAAGATTCACAGCCACACAGAAAAATGTCTTTTTCCGCCCGTCATTACAGTTTTGCAGCAGCCACTTCAGAATACGGATTTTCTCTTCCTGCTCTGCCCTGTACGCCTCCACACCGATTTCCTGCTGCTTCTCCAAATCTTTTTTCTGATTCTGATGTGTGACAAACGAATCGAACGCATCAATATCCTCATGTTTTTCACATGGAAACTCCCGACATTGGTTGCAATATTCCGGTTTCCTATGCTGTAGGCTGCATCTCGCTATTTTGCAGGATTGGTTTCCATCTCCGCCGCCGCATCCGGGACAATGCCTATCCAGGTGCATAGGACACAATCCGCAATTTAAACCACACAGAGAAAATATCAAATCTGTTCTTTTAAAATCTTTCAAAACATTCTCTCCCCATAAGGCCCTGCCCGTTTTGTACTCTGCTCAAATTTTTCCATCCATACAGAACCTTAGAAACCTGATTTTCCTCAAACAATTACAGTTACATAGATAACCCGCACTCAAAGGCCAAAAGCATATATTTTTCAGCATTCGTAAATCCGTATAGTTCCAGATCCCTGATTTCCCATTTGTCAGAACTAAGGTTATCCGCCCCGTATAAAAACTGGATAAAGGGAATCTTTCTGTATTGTGAAACGGCCAGCATAGAAGCACACTCCATTTCAACAACAAGGCATCCCTCCTGCCTGCGTTCATAAATAGTAGGTATCGTTTCTCTGTAAATAGCGTCCGAAGTCCACGTTTTTCCTTTTACATACGAATAACCGCAGCCTTTTAAAACCTTTTCTAATATCTGAATCGAATGTTCGTCCGCTTTGATTTCGGCTGAAGGCGCTATATAATGATAGCTTGTTCCCTCATCGCGGACAGCCGAAACAGGAACAATAATATTCTCCTTTACCTTCTCATCATCCAATACTCCGCAGGAACCAAACAGAACAAATTTTTTTGCCCCCATGGCAATGATTTCTTCAAAGCCCGCAACACAGGCCGGCGCACCGACTCTGGATAGATAAAATGCAATATCTCTATCCTTGTAGCGGAGCTTGTAAACAGGTATTGCTCCATTTGCGGTATGCAACTCTGCTATCCTCTCGGTATGATTCAGTGAAGCAAACTTTTGAATTATATTTTCCGAAAATGTGGAGACACAGATTTCCGGGAAAGCCTTCACCGCTTTCGTGGTGTCGAAGGGTGTAAACAGAGCCGGTTCCGTTATTTCGCTTCTTTGAAAAATTGTTTTCCCCATATAAATCCTCCTTGTCAAGGCACCTCTTCACCATGTTAAACAGTAGCATACTATTTTATCAGAATAATATCAATGTTATCTGAATAATATTTCTTATTTATCGGCATAGTATCAGACTGCCATTGACAGGAAATTCAAAAACAATCTTGCCGTCTATGATTGCCTGCGGATTGAACCAGGTCACGACGCAGGCGGAGGAAATCGTCGTCCATATAGATGGGTCTATTTCTGTTTTTTCCAGTTCCTCCACCTTCGACCTTAACAAGCCAATCCCTATGTAAATCACAATCAGACTCCCGTCAAACAAAACCAGCAGCTGCAGCCATTCATAGCGCTGCATCACGGCGCCAATTCCGAAGAAGCACGCCAATGCCAGTGTGACGTCAAAGAAAATGACAATCAGTGCAGTGAGCAAAGCCCTCCGCCGTGGATGTGTCAATGCCGAATTAATGCCGAATTGATCACAAATAAATTCTGAAGTCCAATAGGCGCAGCATAGGCAAGCCCCATGGTCAATCCCTGTAAAAAATAGCTCATTATCTTCTTTCCTAACCCAACCAAACAGAAGATGATATTTTGAAGCGAACCCCACCCATACAAATAGAATGGAAACCAGATAAAAAAGGGTGAATGTATAAAAAAACAGCAGGAGCAAGGTTCTGGGAGACGCATTCGAATACCCCCTGATGACTAGCCTGAGCAATCGTGCCATCATCTGCCGCCTATAGGCTGGCCTCGTTGAATTATGTCTTCGTTTACCGGATAGCCTCCCCGCCGCTGACATCACTTCCTGCTTGGAAGCTTAAAGAAACTTGCTTATATTATCGCCAAGCACCATATTAGCAATTTCCCTGGTGGGGCTCACAAATTCAATTAATTGCCTATATAAGAATGGTTCGCCATAAGGCGCATCCGAACTATAAAGGCAACGCTCAGGCAGCTCGTAAATTGCTGTTTTGGTGGCAATCGAGGCAAATGCTGCCGAAAGATCCAAATATATCTGTCGGTGCAACCTTGCATAGTCAATCACATCCAGCCAGTTTGCTCCGCCCATGTGTCCGAAAATAACGGGAACATTTGGGAACTGCTCACACAGCTGCATCAGGAGCTTTATACCCGACATCGTAACAGGATGAAACGTATGTATCCATAACGGAAAATTTTCATAATCGCTGGCAGCTTCAAAAACAACCTGCAGCTGCCGAATCTGCTCATCCGATCCCGGGGTAAATTCCCCCACCCCTTTAAAATCATTTTGAATCACATATTGAAAAATCCACTCTTTTGTTTCTTCCACTGACAGGCCCAAGGGGACGGCTCCAAACCCCAAAAACCGATCCGGGTATTTTTTAATATGATCTTTTTGTTCTGCAAGATTATTTATGAATCGTTGTTTACTTGCTTCTGTACTCTTTTCACCTGCCAGCGTCCTATATAACGCAGTCATTTCTTCTTTCAATTCATCTAAACCTGTCGTCCGCTCTGGATGCGGTGCTGACGGAAATAATATTGCTTTGTCTACTCCCGCCTGATTTAATTTTTCAATCTGCAGCTCCGCCGGCAACATAACATGCTGGTGACTGTCAATAATCATTTTCAAATCCTCCTCAATAAATTTGATCAAACCTGCGGAATAAGAGGACGTCCCTGAGCAGCTTCGGGGGCATCTTTATGGTATAAAATATTTTTAAGCTTCATGCGAATCTCTTATTCACAGGCAAGTATTTTTACTATCTCCGAAATATACATGATAGGATAATCCTTATTAGGAAACCATTTTGCATCGTTTTCCTTTTCAAGAAAATTTACCGGAGGCATCGTGTCCTGATATAGTTTTTTGCAAACAAAAATCATTTTGGCCTCCTGAAAGGCCGTCGTTCCATCAATAAAGCAGGGGGTTAATCCGGCCTCTGAAGCTTTATCGCAATCTCGGCCAGAAAGAGTACCGCATATGTTAAGAGCTTTTTTATATTCAGGTTTGAAAAAGGAAAGCGTGAATAGTTCATTATTATCAATAAATTCCCTGGTATAACGCTGAGGCCGGACATATATGGTCGCGGTATTTTTGTTCCAATATACACCCACTCCGCCCCAACTGGCAGTCATAGTATTAAACTTCTTTTCATCTCCTGCTGTAATAAGCATCCAATCGGATCCGATGGTGCTAAAAGGATTAAATTGCAAATCTTTTATATCAATTTCTTTAAAGTTCATAATAATATCTCCTCCTTGCTTTACATTAGTAATCATTTTTCCTTCTCCTTATAATTTTGTAATTCTAAAAATATAGAACTATTAAGGCAAAAATATTCTTGACACCTTGCCGCCCTGCCGGATTATAAGGTATCAAGAAAATTTGGCAAATACTTTTCAAATGTTTCTTCACGCAATGATACATAGATGTTAAGAGATTCTTTACGAGTTCTGGTCAGGCCAGCCTCTCTAAGCGTTCTAAAATGATAAGAAGCTGTTGACTTTGGAATGTCAATACACTCTCCTATTTCCCCGCAGCTCATTTCGCCTCCCTTATCTCTTAATATTTTTATAATCTCAAGTCTGGTCTTATCAGATAATGCGCGAAAGATTTTTGTTAAAACCTCATATTGATTTTGCTCTGAATATTTTTCCATGGCTTTAGTATACCTTCTCCCTGGATAAAAATCAAGCATAAATTCATTAGTTTTAAAATTATAGAATTATGACTTCTGCTATTTCGCCCAGCTCATCTGCGTTAAACCAGTTTTCTTTAAATTCAATATATCACTCCTGACTACTTTTCCTGGTCTTTAATACGATAGTAGTCTTCCAGATCCAGACTCAATTTCACATGAGTATCCGATTTTAATTTTCAATTGCTCTTCTGAAGTAAAGCGATAGTTTCGACTGTGTTTTGTTTGAGCAACCGAATTTGATCACCCTCAGAACCTTCGTAAAACACCGGAAATCCTAAGCTTAGCTGCTTTAAGATGCGTCCGTCATCCTGTCGTTCAGGATAAAGTTCTATCTCTTCGATGAAGTCCCTCATAAACTGCTTCTTTTCGAGGTCTGTCATCTTATAGTACATTTTATCAAAGTTCAGGAGAACTTTATACAGCTGATTTGCGGTTATCTTCTCTCCGTATGCACCGCTGATCTTCACTTCAATATCAGCTATCATATCCTCCAGCTCTGATATCCGGTCGTACAGGATATCCAGTCTGTCGTGCATATCCTGATACTTCCTGTCGTAGTGCTTATCATTTACATCCAGCCGGTCCAGCATTTCCGTCAGCTTCTTCTTCGCTCCCATGACCTGTCGAAGCTGTTCCCTGACCTGCTCACTCTCCGTTTCCAATGATGAGACATCCACTTTTTCATCGATCTTCCTTACCATGTAATCCTTGAATTCAGGATCCGCCACCATGTCCAGAATGATCTCTTCCACCTGACTGTTGATCTCATCTTGACTTAAGACTAACCGGAAGTTACAGAAATGAGTTTCGTCTATCTTCTTCCTGTGCAGGCACTTGTAATAGAAATCATCCTTATACTCACCGGACTTCTTATTTTTACGCCGCCTCAGGGTTCCTATAAGCCCTGTGCCGCAGATCGGACACTTGATCAGCCCCGATAAGATATGTTCATGATCAAGGCTGTGCGTCTTAACCCATCTCTTCCCTGTTTCCAGTCGCTTCAGCTTGGTTGCTTCCCACGTTTCCTGATCGATAATCGCCTCATGGATCCCGTCAACCAACATATAGTCATCAGCCCTTACCCTCTTATATTCGTCTCTGCTGCCTTTGACCTTTTCCGTTGCAATCCTGCCGTAGGCAATCTTCCCGACATAAACCGGATTATCGAGTATCTTCATAATGAGGCTGCGGCCGAAATAGTTAATCTCATTCTTTTTGACCTTCTTCTTTGTATATCCGTGCTGATTCAGATAATCACAAATACTGTCGGCTCCCATCCCTTCATTGATGAATTTGCTGAAAATGATCCTGACGATCTCCGCCTCTTCCGGATTGACGATAAGCGTGCTGTTCTTGGAATCCAACGTATATCCGAATGGTGCCTGTCCGCCGTTCCATTTCCCCTCTCGGGCTTTCTGCCTTCGCCCTTCCATCGTCTATACCAGGATGTTTTCTCTTTCTATTTCGGCAACAGCGGACAAAACTGTTATAGTCAGCTTGCCAGAATCTTTGGAAGAATCTATCCCGTCCTCCACACAGATCAGGTTTACACCGAAATCCTGTATGTATTGAAGGGAATTGAGCACATCCGCCGCATTCCTGCCGAATCTGGAAAGCTTGAATACCAGAATGAAATTCACTCCATCACGGTCTTCAGCCACATCATTCAGCATCTGAGAAAACTCTGGCC
This sequence comes from Lachnospiraceae bacterium, assembly GCA_030524705.1. Taxonomy (GTDB): domain Bacteria; phylum Bacillota; class Clostridia; order Lachnospirales; family Lachnospiraceae; genus Choladousia. Next base: position 10,928 of record JAUNGD010000032.1, read on the forward strand.
TGCCTGTAATATTCTTACCGGATTTACCTGCGTCACAATATTCTCTGACGACCTCTATGTCCTGAAAATCTGCAAACTTGTTAAGCCGTTCCCTCTGAGCTTCCAAACTATAGCCCTCTACCTGCATCGATGTGGAAACCCTGATGTAGGTATAACATTTTAACTTTTTCTTCTTCATGCACTGCCTCCATATATTCTGTATCTTCCGTCAGCATCCTGAATGCCTTAAGTGCATCCATAATTGCCAGTTCCTTTTCCTTCGGGCATATAGGTACCCGATTCTTATTCTTCTCCGGTTTGTTGTATGCTATCCCGATATCAATACCGTATTTCCGTTTGATCTGAGCAATATAGAGCGAAGACACCTTCATCCCTGTATGTTCCAGCACATAAGCCCGGATCTCCGCATAAGTGGCCTTTGCCTCCGCCACTGTCACCTGAACCTCGCTACAGTCAAAGACAAAGGCAATCTCTTCATCCGGCTTACCCTCAGCCCGGATCCAGGTCTCGATGGTGTTACTCTCCCCGTATCGAACCGGGAAGCGGAACCAGATGTTTTTCAGTACCCTTCCGTCTTCCTGTTCCTCCGGATAAACCTCAATCCACTCAATAAACTGACGGTAAAGCTCCCTTTGCTCTTCACAGGTCATCTTCTCAAAGAATTTACTGAAGTTCTGTAATATTGTCCGAATTCCGTCCACGGACCGGATCCCCTTCTGTGCTTCCTTATATTTCTTCTTAAGTTTCTTCAGCGAAAGCTCCAGCGACTCTATCCTGTCATAGATATCATCAATCTCGTCCTGGATTCTTTCATAATCTGAATCATAAGCATCCGATAAGACATCCAGATTATCCAGTTCCTCACCAAGCCAATTCTTCTCATGCTCCTGATGGTACAGGTCTTTTCTGATTGCCTTCATCCGTTTCTCATAGGCTTCAACTGATTCCTCCCCGCCATATGCCTTAGCCATCGCTTCCTCAAATGCCGGATGAGTACCAAGATTGCTTACAATTTCATAAACCGCAGAATCGATCTTCGCCTGATTATACGTGTGCTTAAAATTGCACGCCCTCCCGGCTGATTTTCTGTAATACCGGCAGGAATAATAATGAATGGTCTTGTAGTGTCCGCCACGATTTTTATTTACATGCTTGCTCTTAGAAGCAATAAGACCATTTCCACAAGCAGGACACTTGATCAGACCGGACAACAAACTCACATGCTCAGGTTCATCCACCTTTTCATTGTTGGCAGAAGTCGCTTCTCGCTTTGCCCTAACCTGCTGCCACAGATCTTCTGGTATTATCGCTTCATGGATCCCGTCGACCTCAACTATGTCTTTTGGCTTCCCGACTTTATGCGAAGCTTCGCATAAAGTCGGCAAAGACCTGATCAGATACTTCTGCACTCCTTGCAAACCTACTAAGTCAAACGGTGGACACACCCGAAACCTCCCTCAGCATGACAGCGAAAAGTGGATCCGCTTCAAGGAATACAACGCCCGGGACGTGGAAGTAGAAATGTCAATAAAAAAGCGTCTGGCCAAATATCCTGTTCCAGACTTCCTTTGGGATGAATATCACCTTGATCAGGAAATCAATGACAGAGGAATCATGCTGGATATGCAGGTGGTAGAAAACGCCATTGCCTTTGATGAAAAATCAAAATCAGAACTTATGCTGTCAATGCAGAATATCACAAATCTTGACAATCCGAACAGCGTAGTTCAGATGAAACAATGGCTCTCTGATCAGGGCGTGGAGATGGAATCTCTCGGAAAGAAGGAAGTCGCACAGTTTGTCAAGAACTCTGACGGTAACGCTAACGGTAACATTACTGATGCTTTAAAGCTTCGCCTTCAGCTTGCAAAATCGTCCGTAAAGAAATATCAGGCAATGCAGAATGCGGTCTGCAGAGACGGCAGAGCTCACGGCATGTTTCAATTCTACGGAGCAAACCGTTCCGGCAGATGGGCCGGACGCCTGATACAATTACAGAATCTTCCGCAGAATCATATGAATGATCTTGCAGAAGCCAGAACCATCGTGAAATCCGGTGATTACGATACCATGCAGCTGCTTTATGACGATATTCCGGGCACGCTGTCACAGCTGATCAGAACAGCCTTCGTACCCCGTAGCGGATACAAGTTTATTGTCAGCGACTTCTCCGCTATTGAAGCCAGAGTCCTTGCTTATCTTGCAGGTGAGACCTGGCATTCCAAAGTATTTGCTGAAGGAAAAGATATCTATTGTGCCTCCGCTTCTCAGATGTTCGGCGTGCCGGTAGAGAAGCACGGCATCAACAGCCACCTCAGACAGAAAGGCAAGATTGCAGAATTAGCTCTCGGATATGGCGGATCCGTCGGTGCCCTGATCTCGATGGGCGCCCTGGATATGGGGCTTCCGGAGGAAGACCTGCAACCGCTTGTAAATGCCTGGCGTAACTCTAATCCTATGATCACGGCATTCTGGTGGGACGTTGACCGCGCTGTGAAAACTGCTATCACTCAGAGGATCAAAACCGAAGTCCGCGGTATCAGTTCTTTTACAAAAGCGGAATGCTCTTCATCCAGCTTCCTTCCGGACGCAGGCTTGCATATGTGAAGCCCCGCATCGGAACCAATCAATTCGGCGGAGAATCTGTCACCTATGAAGGCATAGGCTCTACAAAGAAATGGGAACGCATCGAATCCTACGGACCGAAATTCGTTGAGAATATCGTCCAAGCCATCAGCCGCGATATCCTCTGCTATGCCATGAAGACCCTCCGGCACTGCTTCATCGTCGGGCACGTCCATGATGAACTGATCATCGAATGCGATCCCAGAATTGATCTGAAGGCGGTCTGTGAACAGATGGGCAGATCTCCGGACTGGATGCCGGATATCCTTCTCAGGGCGGACGGATATGAGACTGATTTTTATAAAAAGGACTGACAGAAAAAGCCTCCCGTCCAACTATATGGATGAGAGGCTTAACTTCTTGTTGATAATTGATCATACTTCACTTCCTCATCCGTGAGCTTTTCCGAATAATCGCTTCGAACATATCTCATATCCCCGGTAGGAAGCACTCTTGTATTTAAAGTCGTCTGTGATATCGATCCCATTATTTATCCATCCCAATCCACTGTATAAAAGCCGTCTTATCACTGCTGTTGTATCCGGCTTTCTCATAAAAGTTAAGCGTCTCCGGTCTTTTGGATCCGGTAAGTAACATCATTTTATAGCAGTTTTCCTGCCCAGCTATTTTTTTCGCAAAGTCCAAACATTCCGTCGCATAACCTTTTCCTCGATAATCTGCATGTGTTACCACATTCTCGACAAACGCATACGGCCTGACATTTCTGGTTAGGTTTGGAATAATCACGCACACACAAGATGAAATAATCTTTCCTTCCACTTCACAGACAATCAGATGATGATTCGGGTCACTTATTATCTGCTCCCACGTTTCTTCAAGGTGACTATTCTTTTCCGGAATGCTATCCTCATGAAGAAACAGATATAATTCAAGCAAAGCATCTAAATCTTCTCGTTTCGCTTCACGGATCATAAATCATCTCTCCTATCTCCAATCTCTTCTCCGCCACCAGCTTTGTCCAGCCGTTCACATCAGCCTCAGAGATTACTTCAAAACCGTTCTTCTTCCAAAAATGTGAAGACTGTGGATTACCTTTATCTATTGCCAGGCGAACCGCTGTCTTTCCTATGTTTTGCAAATAGTCAAAAACCTCACCAACAATAGCTGTTCCTATCTGCTTCCCCTGATACTGCGGATTCATCATAAAAAAGCCAATATACGCAATCTCCGGTTTAGGATACCCATTGATCAGATCCATAATAGCTACCAGCTCCCGGTCATCAAAAAAGCCAAAGTAGTATTTATCTTCCATAGTTATTCCTGGCGGAGTCGCATGCATATCGTCAAGGATGTTTTCTCTGGTTGGACGTGCCTCGGTATATTCATAAAAAACTGTATTCTGTCTACGGATCTCTACAAGCATCTCTACATCCGTTTCTTCCAAGATGCGAGCAAAATAATCCTTGCTAAGCTTTGAAATATCAATCATAGCGTATACAACTCTCCCATAAAATACTGCTCCTGAAAACCGATGGCATCCAGAATATCCTCTGCAGGAATCGTCTCTCCGTCCAGACTTACGATCCACTTATCTTCGTTATCGTTCAGGCGGTGATATACACCAACTACCTTACCGGTAAATGTATTTAACGGTTGATCCGTCCCCAATACATACACATCCTGCTCAGCTCCATCCCCAGCAAATACTCCATCCACATAACCATAATTGATGGGATATATCATATCCGGATGTCTTAAATGAGCGCTTCCAAGCGGTCTGTCAATCGTTCCTCTCACAACGGTTCCCAGCACATCACTGTAATCTGCTTTGACAACATCCGTTTTATATACACGACTATCTTCCCCACAGGCATCCTTCATGATTTTCCAGAAACGGTATCCATACTTCTCATAAAGCCCTGTCTCGCCTGTAGAGATATAAATATGCTTATGCCCATCATTCTTTGCAAGCATATACGCATATTCCAGCAGCTTTCCCACACGCCTCTTTCCTCTGTATTCCGGGGAAGTATATACAAAACCAACCCAAGGTGTCAGAGATGGCTCCCGTACATCATCCTGCTCGGCATATGTACAGAAAGACAGCAATTTATCTTCATCAATAAGAAGGAGCACTTTGGTTGATTCACCGCACAGCTCCCTCAATTTCTGATCCCGGAGCAATTCGTATAGATATTTCCCCGCGCCCCAGTCACTCTTTTGTATTTCAGAAAGCCAGTGACCCTTATTGTCACTGGCAAAAAAATCAATGATTTCCATTAAATTTCTCCTTCAGCAGCCCGGTCATACAAAAATCATAAATCTTATCTCCCTTTGCCACTCCATTTTTCCGGGTACCTTCATATTCAAATCCAACCTTTTCAAGCACCCTGCCGGATGCTGCGTTTGGAGCATAATACACACCGGTAATGCGGATTATATTGAGTTTCTCAAAAGCTATCCTGCAAATCTCTCTGGCCGCCTCTGTCATGATTCCTTTAGACCAATAATCTGTCAGAAGCAGATACCCGATCTCACCGTCCTTATGATATACATCCTGCCTCTGCTCAACAGATATATTTCCAACAAGTTTTCCATCGACATATATTACGCGCCATACACCGTTTTTTCCGTCATTCTCTGCGACCATATTTATCCACCATTCAGCGGATTCATCTGTATATGGATACGGCAGACGGTCAGACAGATATTTTCGGTCCACAGCATTGCAGACTGCCTTCAGCCCCTCTTTATCTGCCATAGTCGGTATCTTAAGTTCAATTTTCATTTACTGTAACCTCCCACCGGCCATAGCGCTTTCCTCCAGTACGTGTAATCTTTCCAGCCTCTCGCAGCTTCTTTATTTCCCTCTCGACTGTTCTTGTCGTAACACCAATATTTTCCGCCATAGCCGGAATCGTGATGCTCGGCTCATCAGATATTAATTCTATGATCTTATCCGCCAAACCGACATCTATACCGACATCCTTCCCGACGTCCTGTCGGTTTGGAGTTTTGGAAACATCAATCAGAGCGCTTTCCAATGCCTTGAAGCTAATCCGCAGTGTGGTTCCCTTCAGCTCATATACCGGAAGCTCTGCTCCTAAGTTCTGACACTCATCACAGATTTTTTGGATTCCCTGACCCCAGTTTTCAATAAACCCAGCCCGGTAAAACACCCTGGCGATATCCGGATTATACGGTTTTGACTCATGCGGCTCCATCAGTGTATCCACAGTCCATCCATCCGGCAGGATGCAGCTATTGCTGATTGTAATCGCATCATCCATCACCCTTATCTGTATCGGTGTGCCATACATATAGCAATTATGTGCAATAGCGTTATAAACAGCCTCGCGGATAGCCTCTCTTGCAAAAGGATATTCTTCGACTCTTACATCGTGCTCATAACTGATCTTTGCTTTCAGGTACATTTGAAAGATCAGATCAATTACTTTGCTGGCATTTACAATCAGAGATTCTTCAAGGTCATTATGATAAACAACCCTTCCCCACTCATCAAACTTCCCGACCTTCACAAAACTGCCGTTTTGAATAATTTCCGGATCATTATAAAACAAAAGAACCGCAGACCTTTTCAATTTCCCATCATGGATCAGATGAAGCTTAGTAAGAAGCTCTTCATTGGAAACATTTAATTCCGCTTCTGTCATACGCTTCTTGCGCAAAGCCTCACGACGAAAAATCTTAAAGCTTTCATCATCCAAATCATCGACGGTAATTCCATCGACCGTCACATCCTCCCACCTGACACCGGTCTTCTTTGTGATAAACTCCGTCAAAGCGATACCTGTCAATTGCTGCTTGGTAGCACCGCTCCGGTAATGAAATTCACCATGATAGCTGATGGGAAATGAACTCGGATTAACCTTTATTTCAATATAGTCTTTCCCATCCTTTGTCAGCTTATTCACGTCAGCCACTATTCCAAGACCCGTCTGGATCTTGTTTGGTATATCCTCCAGCAGCTTCTTCACATTCTTCACGCCGACAACATTGCCGGCATCATCAATCCCGATATAGATGGTGCCGCCCTGAGCATTGGCAAAGCCGCACACCCATTTCAGGTATTCATCCCTCCAGGACTCCTTATATTCGATGTTTTGACTTTCTGCCATAAACATGTACCTCCGACTTCGTAATCTCCTTTGACAGCAGCTTATTTTTTATCAAAAAGATCTAAACGAAACTCATTGTTTAGAACTTTCACTTCTATTTCAGCTCCCCTTCTAACAGTAAGTGTGTCTCTACTTATAACAGTCTTCTCTACGGCATTGTTATCTTCATTCACAAGCTTGCACTCATACATCCTATAATGCATCAGTTCAAGAATAATATTCACACTGAAATAATTATGCCTTATACACAAAAATCCAAAAACAAAGAAGAAAATCAGGAACTTGACTACCTCATCCCATTGTGTGAAATCAAATGCAAAAAGGGGAAGAATATACGAAAGCAAAAACTCTGCTGTGATTGTTTTGCTTTCCTTAGCCTCTTCAATTCGATATGTGTATTTTTCATCATCAGTCACATAAAACTTTACGAACAATGCAATCAATGAAAACAACGCGCAAGCCAATATCACTGTTATGCTGATGATCTCTGTGTACTTATTCTCCCCACCATCTATCAAGCTTTTCACATCAATAAATAGTATGGTCAGCCATAACGGTGCAAAGGAAAGAAAATACATGCTAAAAGATATAATTAAAGACATATTCGCTCCCTAACTAACCCAATCCTTTGAACCGTCTACTTCAACCGGTACCTCTTCCAGAATATCCCACATAGCTTTCCCACACAGAAGCTTCACCAGATTCTCCGCATCGTTTTTTTGACTGGTATTGAATTGTTTCTTATCTTCTGTCAATGGAATATTGAAAGCCTTCGCCGCTTTTTCTCTATTTTTCTTCTTAGAGAGAAGCTCTAACTTCGATTTACTAAACGCCGCAAACCTTCTTGGATTCTGGCCCGATGTCGCCGTATCACGGAACATTTCCGAATCCGAAATGATATTCATTTCTTCAATCTCTTCTACTGCTTCATTGCATTTAAGTTTATAGGCTCTCTCCATGTTAAACAAAGTCTCGCCTGACATATCCAGGAAATATACAGTCTTATCAAAAATGACCACATTCATCGTAGTACGCAGGTTCAACACCTTGTCAGGGATTTCATAAAACTTACCCTTATCATGAAGAAATCTGTTTTTCAGTGTAGTTATAGGAATATTCATAGAAATCAGCTTTACCCGATGCTCGTCTCCACCGCATTTCATGGTTCCACAGAGAATATATGCTTGCGCTTTTACTTCAAGTGGATTAGCTTCGGTATCCGACTCAGAAACACTTTGCAGAAGTGTATCCAGATCTATCTGAATATCAGCATTATCCTCGCTTATTCTATAAATAGATGTTCCATTGCATGTTCCGTCATATTCTCTTACATCAACATATTTCAATAACCTATTTTTAGTTGTTCCGCTGTAGCCCGCACTGATCTCCTCGATTAAAGATACCATCCTGCCGGCTGGCTCAATCTCAATCCGCCTACAATTAAATGATGTTCCATGCCTTTTTGAATGTGTAAAACCAAGCAAATGAGCATGCCACTCCTTGCATTCAGGTAATCTTTCAAATATTTCCTTTATCAATTTCAATGACATAAACTCATTGCCCCTTTACTGTGTTATATCAGTCCTCTGAACTTCTCAAAGTAAGCCATCAGTCTTCTTATCAGAGCCTTTTTTCTTTTATCTCTTCCTGCACCGCCAAAACGGGATACCGGAGGCATGATCTTATCGATATCTGTTCCAATGGTCTTTAATTCATCATCCCTGAAGGATCTCTCAATATAAGCCCTGGTCTCTTCCGGCTTAAGCTTCTCGGTCTCAATAAGAATTGTGAGCTCTTTTTCTTTCATTTCTACTACATAGTCATGCCAAACATCCATGACATCATCAATGTCGTTCACGCCTGCTATAAAGGACTCTATCAGAGCCTTCTTGCTGCGAAGCTCAGGACTGGCATCAACAGCCTTCCTGATCGTAACAAGCAGTTCTTTATCCTCTCCGTGGCTGTCATGGTATTTCTTTACCAGCATAAGGATGTAGTCTATGTTAATCTCAATCTGCTTGATGAGCTCTATCTCAAAGACGATATCATCGGTGATATCCGTGCTCTCGCCATTTTCACGCTTACGCCTCCATTCATCACGCAGATCCTGATATTTACCCAGATAATCCTGAAGGTCCCTCTCGCTGATGATTTCCTTACCGGCAAAATCATCAAAAGAAAGCAGCAGGTTCCGCATCTTCAGGATTGCGCCAAAGAGCGCAATAAACTCCTTTTGATTCTGCTCTCCGACAATCTGCGGCATATCCACCGGGAACTTCGTGGTCAGATCTTCAATCATATCCACATAACCCGGCATCGGCTTTCCATCCACGGACTCGTAGCCGTAATAATAGTCCTTAAAACTCTGCATCAGGACGATGCCGCCCGCATTCTTATCTCCGAACAAAGATATAGCAGCATCCACACGCTTCTGCAGATTACGGAAGCATACAATGTTTCCGAAGGTCTTGATGCTGTTTAGGATACGGTTGGTACGGCTGAATGCCTGAATCAAGCCATGCATCTTCAGATTCTTATCAACCCAAAGCGTATTCAGCGTGGTGGCATCAAAACCTGTCAGGAACATATTGACGACAATCAACAGGTCAAGTTCCTTATTCTTCATACGGAGCGATACATCCTTGTAGTAATTTTGAAATTTATCACTTGATGTATCATAATTCGTATGGAACATCAGATTATAATCCTGAATGGCCGCCTCCAGAAAATCCCTGGCATTCTGATCAAGAGCAGATGTATCTTCTGAATTCTCTTCTTCCAGTATGCCATCAGCCTCTTCCTCATTTGCAGCATAGCTGTAGATAACGGCAATCTTCAGATCCTTAGTCGGATCTTTCTTGATTATCTTACGGAATTCATCATAGTAGAGCTTTGCCATGGGCACAGAAGCAACGGCAAAGATAGAGTTGAAACCACTGAGTCTCTGCTTCTTTTTTATCTCCTCGACCTTGCCCCGATCTGCCGATGCGACCTCGGCAATGTTGGTCAGAGAGTTATAAACATAGGTCTTATCGCCTCTGTAGGTCTTCTGGTCAAAGTGATCGAGAATATAATTCGCTACCAGTGATATTCTCTCCGGTGCCTCAAACGCTTTCTTGCGGTCAATGTCCCAGACTTCCTCGTCATCGATATCCGCATCGGTATCCATTGTCTTAATGTAATCCACACGGAAAGGAAGCACGTTTTTGTCATTGATGGCATCCACGATCGTATAAGTGTGAAGCTGATCGCCGAAGGTCTGTTCCGTCGTGGCAAACTGAGGATTTTTTACACTGCTACCTGCATTCGCCGGGAATATAGGAGTGCCCGTAAAGCCAAACATGTAGTATTTCTTGAAATACCTGACAATTGCGGCATGCATATCTCCGAACTGGCTGCGGTGACATTCGTCAAATATGATAACAATCTGCTTGTTATATACATCATGCTCTTTGTTCTTCTTTATGAAAGTGGAGAGCTTCTGGATTGTGGTAATAATAATCTTTGACTTGTTGTCTGCCAGCTGCCTCTGCAGAATTGCCGTGGATGTATTACTGTTTGCTGCCCCCTTCTCAAACCTGTCATATTCCTTCATGGTCTGATAATCCAGATCTTTTCTATCCACCACGAAGAGAACCTTATCGATGAAACTCAGTGTGGATGCAATACGCGCTGTCTTGAAGGATGTGAGCGTCTTCCCTGAACCCGTAGTATGCCAGATGTATCCGCCACCTGCGATATCCCCATACTTCTTGTAATTATGAGCTATCTCGATGCGGTTGATGATCCTCTCGGTTGCCGTTATCTGATAAGGTCTCATGACCATCAGCATATTTTCAGATGTGAAAACACAATACTTTGTCAGAATATTAAGCAGCGCATGCTTTGCAAAGAAGGTTTTCGTAAAATCAATCAGATCCGGGATAACCTGATTATTTGCGTCCGCCCAGAAGGATGTAAACTCGAAGCTGTTACTGGTTTTCTCCTTCTTGATCTTGCCGGAGGTGGCATCCTTTATCGCATTATGGCGGGTGCTGTTAGAATAGTATTTTGTATTCGTTCCATTACTGATAACAAAAATCTGGACAAACTCAAACAGACCGCTTCCCGCCCAGAAAGAATCCCTCTGGTAGCGGTCGATCTGATTAAAGGCCTCTCTGATAGGTACGCCCCTGCGCTTAAGCTCAATATGAACCAAGGGCAGACCGTTGACAAGGACGGTGACATCATAACGGTTATCGCATTTTGCCCCTTCTTCCTTGCCGATAACATACTGGTTGATGACCTGAAGCCGATTGTTGTGGACGTTGGTCTTATCAATCAATGTGATATTCTTTGACAAGCCATCATCCCTCTTTAAGACCTGGACATAATCCTCCTGAATCTTCCGGGTTTTCTCCACGATATGTTCATTCGGATTAGCGATGACGTCCTTAAAGAACCGCTCCCATTCTTTATCGCTGAATTTATAATCATTCAGTTCTTCCAGCTGCGCACGGATATTGGCTATCAGATCCGTTTCTGTATGAATGGGCAGATAGGTGTACCCCTGCTCACAGAGCATCTTGATAAATTCCTGCTCCAGGGCAGCCTCGCTCTGGTACTGATCTGAGCGGCGTTTTACCGGCTCGTATTCGGTAACCACTGTGTTTTCATTTGTCTGAGCGACGATGTTAAAATATGGCATCTGTGTCGCCTCCTCTGCTATTTTTCGTTAAATGACAACAGCATGTCTCTGTAATATTCGTATTGCTTTTTTCTTGCTTCTATCTCTGCCGGTATTCCACTCTCAAAATCATTGCAAAGTGAATCAAACCTATCAAGGATACTGACCATTTCTTTTTGCCGATTTATGCTTGGAAGGAGGAAATTAATTTTCATAATCTCATCTCCTCGGACATGCGGCACACCTGCTCCTCTTTTCATCTCATGCAGCTTCTCCTGCTGAGACTTGAGGACATGGTATAAATAACGGATTTTGCAATTATCATTCGTCTCAAGCATAAAACCATCGGAGACAAAGATATCCTCATTCCAGAACGACACAAATCCAGCATTCGCTCCACTTCGCGATACCACAATCACCTCGCCAGAATGATTACTTCTATCCGCATAGTATGCAGGCTCAGTCCCACCAAGAATAACCGGGATGTCTCCAGCCTTCATACTCTTCTGTGTCACATACTCTCCTCTAAGCATTTTTGCTACTTCATTCATAGTTACAGGCGCATATCCAAACACATACTGCAAAAGCTTAATTACGCTCTGTCTGTTTGTCTGTCTGTCTGGCTGTCTGTATGTAAGGATGATGCTCCCTGTCTCAGCGAATGTCAAGAGCAAATCCCTATAATATTCATATTGTTTCTGACGGGCCTCAATCTCGGCTGGAAGACCAATGTTTAAGTCAGAACAAATTGTCTCGAAATTATCTAATACGTTTACAATTTTTTTCTGTAATCCTAGATTCGGAACCGGAATCTTGTAATCAAGGATTTTAGAAAACTCAAGTGAGTCAACTGTTCCACCCTGCTTTTTTGTCTTTACCCTTATATCATCCCCATACGCCTGCATGGCATGTGCAACATACTTGGACAAAATTCCTTCTTTAACAACCAGAATTTTTATATCCTGATTTATCGTAGTCTTAAAAGGGACATAAGCAATCGGAAATGTATGTTTCAAAATTCCAGACCGTGTAACTATTGCTATACACCCCTCTGGATATAATGTCATTCCAGCCTCTGACAAAGCTTTTTCGGTAATATGATCTTCTGTTTCCTCAAGTATCGGTTTCTTCATGTCTTTAGATGATATCCAAGGTATTGTACCATCTAACCAATAGCTCTTTTCTCCCATTGAAGGAGTTTTTCCGCCGGACCATTTTCCAAGATCTCCTATAGCCACTATTTCAATGTCAGGCTTTAAGTCATCCAGTATTTTTGTTCTGTAAAATTCATACTGTTTTCTGCGAGCTGAAAGCTCCGCTGAAAGTAACGTGAAATTGTCCAGCACGCGGACAATTTCGCGTTGTACCTCCAGAGGAGGTACAGGGATTTTCACCTTCTCCATCAGCTTCTTTGAAACATTAAATCTTGTAACACCGCTTGCTGTTTTCCCAATTTGATAACGTAATTCGCCAGATCTAAACAAATGCTTGGAAAAATCCGGAAGCATAATAGCCGGATCATCAAATCTAAAAACAAAGCAGAAACTATTAAGGTATAATTTTTCATCTGTCTTTCTCGTAACAACTGACGATATTCCACATTCGTCGGGTGTTTCCGACGAACCGGTAAAAATCACATCTGCATACTCAAGCGTTCTCTGCTTTTCACCTTCAGCTATTTTCACCCTATCTTCAGCATCCAAATCCAAAGCCGGATTAGAATACACATTTCTGTAAGTTATAAATTTTGCATTACCATCCTTGAAGTCGTCCTTGGATTTTCCAGTCAAGCCGCCGTAAAATTTTCCTAACTCGCCCAGCGTGTAATACCGAACCCCGTCTGGGCAGTACTCCATAATAAGGTCATTGATTTTACTCATCCTTTTGACCTCCTTCAAGCACGGCCTTCATAGTTCTACCGTCCTTCGACTTCCAGACAATAAGACCATTTGTACTTGCACCAGTAACAAAATTAGCAGCTGTCGAGGCACTCTTAAACTGGACATTTTTTGTGACAACACACTCCACAACAACTCCGTTCCCTCGCGCCCTCTCTATAGATTTGGCACCACGGAATTTTTCGCTATGAGCAATTGAATCAGATACTCTGCTACCCTTAAGAACAATAAAGAGTTTTTTCTCTTTGTCATACTCAAGAATGGCATCCACATTCGATTTGTCCCTCTTTATATAAAATTTCATGATTCCACCTCGATTTCTGCGATGATCTTATCTATCTCATCACGTAATACCTGCTCATGGGCGACAATTTCTTTAATCTCCGCATTTAGTTTAACGATGTCAATCTTTTCTCTGGTGTCTTTCTGCTCTACATAGGTGCTTACTGACAGGTTGTAATTCTGTTCTTTAACTTCATCATAGGAAACCAGCCTGCATAGATACTCCTTATCCTCACGCTCTGTAAAGGCATCAACAATGTGGTCGATATTCTCCGGAGTCAGCTTATTATTATTCGTAACCTTAATGCACTCGTTAGATGCATCAATGAACAGAACCTTGTTATCTGTCTTCCCCTTCTTCATAACCATGATACAGGTTGCAATCGAGGTGCCAAAGAACAGATTGCTTGGAAGCTGAATGATGCAATCAACATAGTTGTTATCAATCAGGTATTTCCTGATTTTCTGCTCAGTGCCCCCACGGTACATGATACCGGGGAAGCAGACAATGGCTGCCGTTCCGTTCGGTGCCAGCCACGAAAGGGAATGCATGATGAACGCCAGGTCTGCCTTACTCTTCGGAGCCAGCACGCCTGCCGGTGCAAAACGAGGATCATTAATCAGCAACGGATTTTCATCTCCTGCCCACTTGATGGAATACGGCGGATTGGAAACGATCAGTTCAAACGGCTCGTCATCCCAGTGCTGCGGATTGGTAAGCGTATCCTCACACTCAATATCAAACTTGTCGAATCCGATATCATGCAGGAACATATTTATACGGCATAGGTTATAGGTAGTGATGTTTATCTCCTGTCCGAAGAAGCCGATCTCGACAGCATCCTTGCCCAGCACTTTCTCAGCCTTAAGAAGCAGAGAACCTGAACCGCAGGCCGGATCGTATACCTTATTTATCTTCTTTTTTCCGACCGTTCCAAGCCTTGTAAGCAGCTCCGAAACATCCGCAGGCGTAAAGAATTCGCCGCCGGACTTACCGGCATTGGAGGCATACATGGTCATGAGATACTCGTAGGCATCCCCGAATGCATCAATATCGTGATTCTTGACGGAGCCAAGATTCATTGCCGCAACGCCATCAAGGAGCTTCGCCAGACGCTCATTTCTCTTTGCCACGGTGCTACCGAGCTTATTGCTGTTTACATCAAAGTCATCAAACAGCCCTGCAAAATCAGCCTCCGACTGGCTTCCTTTTGCCGAGTTTTCTATATTGTTAAAAACACGCTCCAGAGTTTCATTCAGATTGTCATCGTTTGCGGCCTTAGCTCTGACATTACAGAAAAGCTCGCTCGGCAGAATAAAGAACCCCTTCTCTGTAACCAGTCCTTCTCTCGCCTCCTCTGCCTCCGCATCAGACATATGGGCATAACTGAAATCAGGATTGCCCGCATCGATCTCGCCCTGGTCAATATAGGCAGCCAAGTTTTCCGAGATGTACCTGTAGAACATCGTACCAAGTACATAGTTCTTGAAATCCCATCCGTCAACTGCTCCGCGCAGTTCATCCGCAATCGCCCAAATGGCGCGATGCACTTCTTCTCTTTCTTTTTCTTTCTTGCTATCTACAGCCATTTGTCATTCCTCCGCGTTATTCTGTTTATCTGCATCGGCGCTCTCGCCGCTTTCTACCCAGGCATCAACCTCTGAAAGTCTGAATTTATATTGCCGTCCTATTTTATGAAACGGGATGGTTTCTTTTTTTATCCATGACCTTATCGTATCCTTGCTGACACCTATATGCTTTGATATTTCTTCAAGGCTTAACCAGCGTTCAACTTCACTCATTACTTAGACCTCCATGAATATTTCCTTATCTGCGTGTTTATCCATCAATTCCCTGTAGTATGCCTTTATCCTGCAAAAGCCTTTCCAGACTCCTTCATTTTCGGTTTTCAAGACTTCTATCAGTGGCTGATAGTTATCAGGTGTTTTTTCAATCACGCTGAAATCCGCTTTATACTCATGTCCGAAGCAGACAAGCTGCTTTTTATCATCCCGGACAAAATCGCTCCCCTGATTCTTCTCTTCAAAATCCGGAAGGTTCTCTACGTCCCTTCGGAAGATTCTTCTGGCCACTATGGTTTTCTTCTTTGCGTTCCCATCGTAATAATTTTCCCCAAATATCCCTGCTGTCATAAAGTTAGGATAATTCAAGGCATTCTCAAACACCGCAAAACACAGTAATCCGTCAACATCGGCCTGCTTCAGTATCATGGAGAATACGACATTGGACGGTTCCGCGATAGCGGGCTTAAGCGGCTGCCATTCCGCTCCGGCCTTTACCATATACTGTGATACCAGATCCGTATCCACCACCTGATAATCAATCTTATGATATCCGTTCTTCAGGAAGGATATAAATGCGGCTTCATCCGTCTTGCCTTTGAAAACCTCATTTAAAAGAGGAATGAAATATGTCAGTTCCACTTTCTCCATAGAGAACTCGCAGAACATATCAAAGGCGCTTCCATCCTCGAATGCGCCGAGCGGCGTAGACCATAGCTGTTTTCCGAAAGCAATGGTCTTTACCGGATCCTCAACCCTGTTATATTCCGCAAACAGATATTCCTGAAATCCGGGATCGATGTATAAAAACTTATAATCCGCTTCATACATCATGCAGGCGGTCGCACAGGCATCATGTATGAAGTTCTCTTTTGTCATGATTTTCCGGTTATTCAGCTTCTCGACCGTCGTAAGCTTATTGAAATATTCTTCAAAATCAGCGTAACCGAATTCATGTATGCGGTCTCTGTATGTGATGGCACAAAATTCCCGGAATACCATCGTAAATTCCTCAGAATCACGTGCACTGTGATATATCCGGTCGTAAGCTTCCTTATCCCTGTCATGCACCCTGACCATCGTGTCATATGCCTCATGATAGAACAGATGCTTCTGACCGTGGAAAGTCTCCACAAGCGGAAACTTCATGATGACGAAGGTCAGCATCATCGGATTGGTCCGGAAGATGTTATGACGCTGAATGAACTCCTCATCCAGATACCTGTTTATATTATCCCTGAGCTCTGCGTCCTCCGGTTCCGGAAGCAGCCTGTTGATCAATTCATCCGGCTGGTTTCCTTCAAACGCTTTCAGATACAGCCGCTTAAACCGGTTCTTTAGTCCACGCACCATGTCGCACTCCCGAGACGCGATGACATACTGATTGTGCGGATATTTGTCCATAAGATCAAAAAGCTGTCTCTGAAAGGCTATGACATCGGACTGGTCAATTTCATCCGCCGCATCCAGCAGAATCTGACATTTCCCAGAAT
The DNA here is from genome assembly GCA_030524705.1 of Lachnospiraceae bacterium. GTDB lineage: Bacteria > Bacillota > Clostridia > Lachnospirales > Lachnospiraceae > Choladousia. The sequence continues at coordinate 27,795 of JAUNGD010000032.1, forward strand.
TCATCAGATCCCTGACATTTTCTTCCGTAAAGGTATTATCCAGCAAAGACACCGCCTTCAGGATATAGTCCTTAAAAAGATCGTTCTCCTCACTGAAATTCCTAAGTTCTACCAGTATCGGCACAATGCCGGTCTTATCATGTTCCTTTATCGATTCATAAAACAGATGCTGCAGCATCATCGATTTTCCCATACCGCCGATGGCGATAAGAGATACATGCCTGTGGTAGCCTGCAATCTTCTCAAGCGTCGCATCCTCAATAATCACTTCAGCAGATCTGTTCCTAGCTGACCTTCTTCCACCACTGCTGCTGCCCATCCTGCTGCTAAGCTTATTGCAGACATATATTTCATCCAGCGGGCGCTCATCATCTTCCTCTGTAAACGGCAAAGTCACCTTACCGTATTTATCGACTGCACGTTCCTGATACTTTGCGAAAACCTTTATATGTGCGTCCGGCTTGTAATAATCCTTTGCTTCTTCTTTTGTCTCTCCGTTGCCGCAGGCTATAGCATAGAGCACCTTCCCTAAGGCAAACGCCAGCAGCTTTTTGTCCGGTGCGGTTCCCTCTTTAAGCGAAATCCCGAACCTGATCATGAGCTGTGTAAGAGTGTTATCATTCAGGTCTTTAGACAAGCTGTCTATAAATCCTGTTTCATTAAACTCATTCGCCAGTACTCCCCATAAATTCCCATCCGGCGTCCTTGTTCCATCAAGCCATTTTCCATAGGTGCTGTTGGAAGTGGGCAGCATACCCCAGTGTTCCTCCGGCAATGCTGCTCTCATGATATATTCCGGTATCTTTTCCTTTGACTTATGACCAACAATACCTCCAGCAGTCCTACCCATATAAAAATTGCTGAAAAACTCGTTATATTTCAATCTCTCGACCTCATTTCATCTACAAATTCTTTCCTGTCCGAATTGTCCGAATGATGTCCTAATCCGTCCGTATAATGTCCGTTTCCCTGTCGGTGAAGCAGACTTCAAAACCTTTTATCATAAAACCATCGACAGCGATAAGGAGCACCGCCGTGATATTGAAAACCGAACTCTTGCTGATTTTTGGTTTTACCCACTTATTCATACTTATTCCTATTATACAGCAAGGGAGAGATTTTCACAAGAAGAAGATGTCCGGAATGACAGAAAACTATCACCTCATCAGACGGTGAGTCAGCCCTGATCAAGCCGACGCCCGAAAGCCAACTGATGAGCGCAACAAGTAACTCGGTCCAGTCTATAGGGCAACTGACCATTCACGAAAAATAGGAGGATTTCCTATGAATGGCCGATTGAAGACACAACCTAACAAATGCCATGCGGATTTCCTCCGCGCCAACCCAAGGAGGAAATTAACATGGCACGTAAAGCAGATTACAGTAACACACAGAAGTACAGCAACCGTAAATCATTTGACGGACAGCCCGTCCCGGAAGGCAAGGTCTTAGTCCCCTTCCTTAAAGAGAAGTTCGGCTTGCAGAAAGGCGACTACATCCAGGACAACTTCACCACCATGCATCTCGGGGAGTTTTCCTTTGAGATCGGATTCATGGCCATCAGTGAAGACCATTATGCTTCTTACATGAAGGATTTCTGGGATGAATTGAACAAGGATATGGAAATGCGCCGCGAAGGCCGCTGCATCATCGGAAAGAATCCGGACGGAACAGACAAACTCTGCCCTTACACTAGACGTTGTAAGGGTTGTCCGAACAAAGGTCTTCTTGAACGCTTCAATCCGAAGCGTGTAGAGATCCTGTCTCTCGATTATGAATATGACGGCGAAACCTTTGACATCGAAGATACCTCTCAGCCGTCAGTGGAGGATCAGGTTCTGGACAAGCTTTGCCCAGAACCCACCGAAGAGGAACTTCTGATCAAGCTTCTGGCTCACTTCGATAAGAAGAACCCCCGCTATGCGAAGATCATCCGCCTGAGCCTGCAGGGAATGTCCATTGACGACATCTGCATCGAGATCAATCTGAAACCCAGCCGTGGCCGTCAGGAGATCAACAATGCCCATGATGCCGTCTGCGAATACCTGAGACTTCGCCACTGTAAGAAAAATTGCAAATAAGACAACCTCATAAATCAAAACAGAGAAAGAGCGGTAACATCCATATCGGGTGCTACCGCTCTGCTTTTAATGCTTATGGACTGGCTTCCCGCCGTTCAGTTGAAATTGATCATGGTACTTGATATCTCTGATCGCCCTCCGAAGTGTCCCACACTTGGAATGGTTGTGATAAGAGTGGCTGATATGGTGCTTATGATAGACCAGACAAAGGTTCCGGTCGGCAAGCTTCACATTGTGAATATACCAAACATGACGAGTGTTATTGCTGATCAGAGTCACATCATATGCATCCGCCACAATCACTGTGAAGTATTTCCGGTCAATCGCCTGTAATTCTTCCATGGTAAACATGCTTACCACCTCGTTCCCGACTCCGCCACCATCTGAGCCCGAATTTTGACTTTCTTGGCCTCATAACGCCTCTTCAAGGCTTTCATCTCCCTCTCCATGAACTCTGCCTCTGCGGCCGCTGCAGCGGCTCTCTCGGCGTCCTGGGTGATGATGATCTTGCCGTCCTCGCAGGTGATGGAGATATAATCCCCGATATCAAAACCGGCTTCCTTAAGCCACTGCCCCTTCAGCATGATCGTTGGCGTCTCCCGATACTTATAGCCGCTCTGTCCGTAAACCTTAACACTTCTCTTCTTTACCATTATGATTTCCTCCGTTTCTCAGATTGTCATTGATTGTCAGGTTCGATTCCAAGACCACCGGATCCAGATCATAGGCACCACCTCCCTTCGGCGAGGTCTCAGAGACAAGCTCTGAGACTGTCGCGGCGCTCGTCAAATCTCCCCATAATGCCGTCTTTTCGTGTAAACACGAAAGCCGTCACTATGGCTCGATTTTCCTCACTACTCGCGAAAAAAATAAGCTGCCAATGCTTTTACGCATCAGCAGCTAATCGCTTCTGTTCGGTATTCTATTTTAGTTCTGAGTTTTCTTTGCGTCCTTGATACGATAGTAGTCTTCCAGATCAACATCGATCCGTACTTTCGTGTCAGGTTTTCGGTTGCTCAAGAGACACACAGTCTCCACATGATTTGTAAAAGGAAACATATCATACGGCCATGCCCCTTCCGCCCTATACCCATGCTTTGTCAGATACCTCAAATCCCTCTCCTGGGTCTCTGGATTGCAGGAAATATAGACAACCCGTTTCGGAGCTAGCTTCACCACAGAGGAAAGAAATGCTTCGTCGCTCCCTGAACGCGGCGGATCCATGAAAACAACATCTACCTTTTCTCCATTCTCCGCCATCTGCACCATAAACCGGCCTGCATCATTCTGATAAAAACGTACATTTTCCGCTTTATTGGCCTTTGCATTGCGTACCGCATCCCGCACTGCATCAGGATTCAGTTCTACTCCAATTACCTCACCGGCCTGCTTTGCAGCAACCAGACCGATCGTTCCGATACCGCAATACGCATCAATGACTCGCTCCTTTCCGGTCAGTCCGGCCAGTTCCATCGCTTTTCCGTAAAGCAATTCTGTCTGCACAGAGTTGATCTGATAAAAGGATTTTGCAGAAATGCGGAACCGACAGCCGCACAAAACATCCTCAATATAGCCCTTGCCATAAAGTACCGTCTCCCGGTCGCCCAACACCATACTTGTCTTCTTGTCGTTCACATTCAGGACAATCGTCGTTATTTCCGGGTGAAGTGCCAGCAGCGCTTTGACAAAATTATTTTTGGAGGGCAGGACGGGCGAACCCAGCACCAGAACCACCATGATCTGCCCTGTCTGATGCGCCGTGCGGATCAACGCGTGTCGGAAAAGACCGTATCCCGTATCCTCATTGTATGTCTTTATTTTAAATGATTTCAGCAATTCACGGATACTCGCAATGATCTCATCCGCCTTTTCGTTCTCCAGCAAGCATTGTTCCACGGGCACAACAGCATGTGTCCCTTCCTCATAAATTCCTGAAATAATATTTCCATTCCCACGGTGGGTAAATACTGCATGTACTTTATTGCGGTAATGAAAGGGATGCTCCATTCCTACAATCTCGTGTACCGGACAGTAAGCTCTTAGCAGCTTCTGTACTATACTCTGTTTTATAACAAGCTGTTCCTCGTAAGTACGATTCAGGTACTGGCAGCCGCCGCAGCGCTTCTCCACCGGGCATTTCTGTCCCGGCACCGTCCCTCTGGCCGAACTTTTCTTCGCACCTTTTGAGGTATCTGTCTTTCTTTTCGCGGCCGTTTTTGTATTATCCCTTGTACCCTTTTTCGCAGTTATTTCCATGTTCGCTTTCATACTCTTTTTCACTGCCATTTCCGCACTCGCGTTCATACCCCTTTTTGCTGCTATTTTTTTACCGCTCTCTATTTTTCCTTTTTCATTTTGCCCTGCATCCTTTTCCAGGTCTCTTTCAGCATTTTTACGCTGGCCTTTCCCGAACGTTTCTTTCTCTGCCTTTTCCTTCCCTACCTTTTCTTTCCCGAATATTTTCTCCTCTGATTTTTCTTTTCTCTGTCTCTTTTGACCTGCCTGTTCTTTCTCTCTATTTCCCTTCCTTGTCTTTTTTTCTCCGTCTTCAAATTTTTTCTGCATCTTCGTCTTCCTCATCTATTCTCCCTCCGGCAGTACACCCTGGCAGTCGAAGGCCGGAATAAAGCTTTCCTTCGCCGTCTCGCCCTCCTGATAAAATCCCTGGATAATGCCGATTTCCTGTGCAAAATCCAGCAGCCGCTCATACTCTCTTTTTGTTACCCGGCGATGCAGCAGCGGATCCTCCGCCACCGCAGGCCCCGGCGTATATTGATTCATCATACTGATATAGATTTTCTCCCCATACTCCTGATGAAGATACTCCAGTACGCGCTTCGCCTCTCTGACGTGGCCCGGCAGCAGCAAATGCCGTACCACCACCCCCGCCGTCATAATTCCTCTCCGGTCAAACTGCGGCTGCGGCCTTTGCCGCACCATCTCCCGAATTGCTTTTCTGGCCACTGCCGGATAATCCGGCGCACTGGAATACTGCTCCGCAAGAACAGGATCCATATATTTAAAATCCGGCAGATACACATCCACCAACCCCTCCAGCCATTTCAGCGTTTCCACTTTTTCATAGCCACTGCTGTTATAAACCACAGGAATATGAAGTCCGGCATTCTTCGCCGATTCCAGTGCTTCAATCACCTGCGGTACGTAATGCCCCGCCGTCACCAGATTAATATTGTTTGCGCCCTGTGCCTCCAGCTCAAGAAAAATATCGGCCAGCCGGCTGACCGAAATATCCATTCCACTTTTACCGCCGGAAATCTCCCGGTTCTGGCAATACACACAGCCCAGAGAACAGCCCGAAAAAAATACGGCGCCGGAGCCCTCTGTTCCCGAAATGCAGGGTTCCTCCCACATATGAAGAGCGGCCCGGGCCACGCGTACCTGTGCATTTACGCGGCATCTGCCGCGCTGTCCCTGCTTTCGGTTCACACCGCATTCTCTGGGACAAAGAATACAGTTCTGCAAAATAGAATCTGCTGACTTCATATCCCTTTATTTTCCTTTTCCTAAAATAAATTCATGCTCTGCTTATTTTTTCATCCCGGCCATCCGCATTTTCCCAGGTCTTCGCCTAGCCGCATTTTATACATATCCCTTAAAATCGCAATCATTCAGCGGCATTCCTTCCGCATTTCCTGCAATTCTTATTGTACCAGATTTTGTCCATTTCCGCGCTTTCACATAGTTCAGCAATATTCTCACGCCGCCTGCTTTCCCGTCGGTATCGCCAGTATAAATATTGTCGCAATAATCATCACAAATCCCAGCAGGTCGATGGGCGCAAATTCCACCTTCATCCACGCCGCTGCCAGCACAGGCGCCGCCACCGGCTCCACGCAGGCGTAAAGTGAAGCCTTCACAGAACCGATCAGCTTGACACTATGCATATACAGTGAAAAGCCCCCTATCGTCCCAAACAAAATGATATAAGACAATACAGTCAGCATTTCACGGTCCACCACCGGCATATGCTTCCAGGGCCGAAACACTGCTGACAATACAATCCCGCCGATCAGCATTGCCCAGGCAAGAATCAGTGGCGCATCAAACTGCTTCAAAAGCCGTCCCGGCTGCACCGTATAAATAACAACAGAAACTGCCGACAGAAGTCCCATAATCAGCGCCCGCCGCGAAAGCACCAGAGTTCCCGGATTGCCATGGGTCGCGATCAGAAAAATTCCTCCCAAAGCCAGTATGACGGAAATCACTTCCTTCCGCTCCGGTCTCCTGTGGGTCGAAGCGCAGACATATACCACAATCAGCGCAGGCCCAAGATACTGTATCACCGTTGCCGTCCCGGCATTCGACCACTCAATGGTCTGAAAATAAGAAAACTGGCAGAACATCAGCCCTGCAAGGCCATAGATTACGATGTCCCGGGCATTGCGTTTATCCTTCCATACCTCCATAGCCTTTTCTCGGCTGCGTATCATAAAAAAACAAAGCAGCAAAAATCCTGCCGTAGACAAACGAATCGGCACGAGCCATCGTGCCGTTACTTCCTTATTCTGAAACAGAAACTGTCCGCATACACCGGAAACGCCCCAGAGTATTCCTCCCAGTATCGCAAAAACCATTCCGATTATATTATTTCTTTTCTCTGTATTCACTTTCCTGTACTCCTGTGTACTTTAATTTCGATTATTTTTTCTGCGGAATCTGCGCCAGAATGATCGCGGCAAACATCAGCACGCAGCCGGAAAGCTCCCTGGGACTTAGCTTCTGTCCCAGGATCAGCCATCCCGCCAGTACAGAAACCACGGACTCCAGGCTGAGGATCAAAGAGGCCACCGTCGGATTCATCCCCTTTTGTCCTACAATCTGCAGCGTATACGCCACGCCGCAGGACATTACGCCTGCATACAGAATCGGCATCCAGGCCATCAGAACAGCGTTCAGGTCAAACTGCTCTGTGAACAGCATGGCTATCCCCGACAACAGACCGCAGACAAAAAACTGAATACAGGACATCCGCACCCCGTCTACCTTCGGTGAAAAATAGTCGATTACCAGAATATGTACAGAAAAGCATAACGCACAGAGCAGCACCAGAAAGTCTCCACCTCTGATGGAAAAACCATCCGTAATGCAAAGCAGGTACAGTCCGGCAACCGTCAGCGCAACGCTGATCCAGATTTTAAGTCCCACCGCCTTTTTCAGGAAAATTCCAAGAAGAGGAACCAGCACAATATAAAGCGCCGTGATAAAGCCGGCCTTCCCCACCGTTGTATATTTGATGCCGAACTGCTGCAAATTGCTGGCTACAAAGAGTGCCGTACCACAGCAGATTCCACCGACGAACAGTTCCTTTTGTTTCCACGTATACTGCGGCTCACTTTCTACTCCGGAAACCGATCTTCCTTCTGTTTTCTCTTCGCTTTTCAAAGAAGCTCTGTCCGCTTTTTCAGCGGATGCCCCGCCCCTGACACGGTCCAGCAAAAAAATACATGGAATCAACACCAGTCCGCCGATCATACTGCGGACAAAATTAAACGTGAACGGTCCCACGTATTCCATTCCCACACTTTGCGCAACAAAAGCTACTCCCCAGATTACCGCCGTTAAAAGCAGCAACAGGGGATTCCTGAATGATGTCTTTTTCATAATGTTCTCCTCATTTTTTCATAACCTTATCTATCATTTACCGCCATACAGACTACGTCTCCTCCCGCCTTAGCTCGCGGCCGTCCAGCGACGCGTATTTCAGCACATCCCCCTGGTACATAAGCTTCAGCGAGAAAAACGGAGCGTCCTCCGCGATCAGCTTCAGAAAAATCTTATCGCCTTCCCAGAGATTCAGCTTCATCAGTTCTTCCTTCGGCACCCACTCCAGCGTTCCTTCGTTGCAGGGGATCATCGTTCCCTCAAATCCGTCCGCAGTATACAGGCACATATATTCCGTCGGCCATCCCTCCGCAATAAAAGTCACTATCCCGCGAAACCGCCATGAAGTCAGAGTAAGCCCTGTCTCCTCCTTTGCTTCTCGCAGCAGACACTCCTCCGGGCTTTCTCCTTCCTCAAAATGGCCTCCTATGCCGATCCACTTGTCCTTATTTACATCATTCTTTTTGCTGACACGATGCAGCATAAGGTACTTCCCATCCTTTTCGATATAACATAATGTCGTCAACGGAGATTTCATACTTCTGTCTCCTCCCGCATTTTCCTGCTGCGTTCCAGCAGGTATTCCCTGTCATTTTTCTCCGGATATTCCAATACCTCCATCAGCAGCCGGTTCAATATTTCTCCCACTTCCGGTCCCGGCTTCATTCCATCTTCTATGAGATCTCTCCCGCCAAGTCTCAGCTCCTTCAGTGAAAGACAATCCGAATGCAGCTGGATGTCCTTCCATATATGCTCCACTTCCTTCAGATAATCCAGCTTCTGCTGAACCACATTCGGATGATGCGCCATAATATCCGCATGCTTGACCTTTAAAAAAGATTCAAATAATTCGGGTCCTATACGGTAAGCACAGAATCTCACGTCTTTTCCAGTCAGCTGGGGATACCAGGAATGGTTTCGGATCAGGTTGCATACGGTACGTGTCGTATCATTGTCAAATTTTAGATTTTTCATGATCCGGGCCGCAATTTTCTCGCTATAAGCGGCATGTCCCTTAAAATGATCCCTTCCATTTTCATCCGTCATAAAGACCTCCGGCTTGCCCATGTCATGAAACAGCATAGTCAGCCGCAGTACCTTATCCGCCGGAATATTCTGCAGTGCGATCAGCGTATGCTCTCCGGTGGTATAGGCATGATGCGGATTGTTCTGCCGCTGCACCATGATCCGGTCAAATTCCGGCATGATCACAGAGGTAATGCCGCATTCATATGCCAGACGGAACCAGTGGGGATTCGGAGATACCAGCAGCTTTACCAGTTCTGTCTGTATGCGCTCCGCACTGATACAGTCCAGCGCATCAGCCATCTCGCGAATAGCATCCCGCACCTCCTCATCCAGCTTAAATCCAAGCTGTGCAGCAAAGCGAACAGCCCGCATCATCCTGAGCGCATCCTCTGAAAACCGTTCCCGGGCAGCTCCGACACAGCGAATCACATGGTCCTTCAAATCCTGCATGCCGCCGAACTCGTCCACCAGACCGCTCTCATGCGAATATGCCATCGCATTAATCGTAAAATCCCGGCGTTTCAGATCCTCGGTCAGATTCGATGTGAAAACAACCTCCTTCGGATGACGGCAGTCCTCATACGCTCCATCAATCCGGTAGGTCGTCACCTCAAAGCCCTCTTTGCCCATAAGCACGGTAACTGTTCCATGCTCAATCCCTGTATCAATCGTTCTTTCGAACAACTCTTTCACCTGTTCCGGGGAAGCCGAAGTCGTAACATCCCAGTCTTCAGGCTGCCGCCCAAGAATTGAATCCCGGACGCATCCGCCCACCACATAGGCCTCAAAACCATTCCGGTGCAGCGTCTGCAATATCTGCTCCGCTTTTTCTGGAATCTCAATATATGTCATTTTATCTTTCCCTTCACTTCTTTTCTTCATCATAGCACAGCCGACTTTTTCTGAAAAGATAAAAGTGAAAAAACTGTGTCTTTGTGGAAAACCATTTACAATTTGCTGTCAAAAATGTTATATTTTTTTTAAAAATATATTTCAAAAAATAGAGAAAGGAATTTGCTATGTCTAAAAAATATTTACTTATCCTGTCTGGAATCATTATGGCATCGGCATTGTCCGGATGCGGCCAGAAAAAGACGCCGGAAACGGAATCTTCCGCTGTTGCTCCCTCGGGTACGGCAGAAGAAGACGTTGATCCGGATGCACTTTCTGACTCTCCGGAAACCGCCGAAGAGCTGGATCCCATCACCCCGTCTGACTATCTGATAAAAGATGTATCAGAGTACGTTACCCTTGGTGACCTGAACGGCCTGGAGGTGACACAGTATTCCTACGAGATCACGGATGATATGGTACAGGAAAGGATCCTGAGCGAACTGGAGGCATATGGAGAAGAAGTCGAGGTCAACCGTGCAGCTGCCGAAGGAGATATCATCTACGCCGATATTACCTCCACGATCCACGGGGAGCCGGATACCGCCTTCACTGAAAGTACATATATGACCCTGGGCGACGAAGAATACAGTGCAGATTTTGACAAGAAACTCCTCGGTGCCTCTTCCGGCGATACGCTGAAATTCACCTGTTCCTTTGATAATGATACCTGGATGGATGAATGGGCCAACAAAAGTGTGGATTTTGAAGTGACCATCACCAGTGTGTGCGAAATGGATATTCCGGAATATACCGAAGAATATGTTGCAGAAAACACCGATTTTTCCAATAAGAGCGAGTATGAAGATTATACTCGGGAGCTGCTTCTCAGCGAATATGACGAGGCTGCCTACAATGATACAATAGAAGCGCTTTTCCAGGCCGCCATAAATGAATCCAAATTCTCCGGATACCCGGAGGACCTTTACGCCAGCTGTAAGGAAGAAGTATTATCCCTCTACAGTGCCTTTTTAGGTGATACAGATGAGCAGGCAATCTATGAAGCTTTCGACCTCTCTCCCGACGACATCAGCACTGAAGTTCTTTCCGCAGTTAATCGCCGTCTGCTTGTCAGCGCAATCTGCGAGACAAACGATGTCGAAGTGACCGAAGAGGCTTACGCTGAATTTGTAAATGATTATGCCGGTTTTTACGGCTATGACAGTGCCGTTCAGTTTGAGGCCGATTATACCCGTGAAAGCCTCGTATGGGCATTGTACGAAAATGAAGCTGCTGCTATTCTGTACGATGCTGCAAAAATTTCCCTGGTACCTTACGATGAAGAATTTTCATTCGACGATGAAAACATTGAAGAAATCCCCGATTCTGACAATTCTTCAGAGACAGAGTCAGAGGTAATCGAAGAATTTTCTTTAGATGAATAAAACGCCGAAATAACTTCGTAAATTAACTGAATTTTCTTTCATTTTACTTGACAGCACTTTAGATTGTGCTATAACCTGACTTTTGCAGATAAAAAGGATAAAAAATAGCCGCATCCCCAGTATTTATGC
>JAUNGD010000115.1 GCA_030524705.1 Lachnospiraceae bacterium
CTGCCCTGTGTCGGCGTGCTTTACGGATACGGCGGCCGGGAAGAATTAGAAGCCGCCGGGGCGGATGCAATATGTGAGACGGTGGAAGATTTGGAAGCTTTCTTCTTATAATACAGGAAGACTTTCGCTGTCTTTCAGCCAGTCCTCAATTTCCTGCTTTACCTGATTTAAAATCTTCTGTCCGTTTTTTCTGTCGTTCGGGATGCCCAGGAGTGTACAATTCAGGGTACATACATTTTTAAATGTGCTGATTGTCAACTGAAAATCCGGCGGGAGCCGATAGGCGCCGGTAAAAAAACAATTTTGGAGTGTGCAGCCGTTGAAGCGGAGCTTTTCGTGATCGACTATTCCAAAATTTGTGTATGATACAGGGGACGCCCGGTAAACGGCTTTTATAATTTGTTCCAATAATGGACGGGGCGTTTTATGAAAGGCTCTGTTTAATATCGTTATGCCTGCGAAACAGCGGCGCCGGGATTTCTGGAGCGACATTTCCAGGTGGATTTGCTGCAGTGCCGTGCCAAAGGAGCAGCCTGCAGGCAGTTCAATTGCCACGCGCTGGTACATTCCGGTCATGTTTGCCACGGTTAATTCCTGGTATTCTGGGGAAAAACGGCGCAGATCCGCCGGACAGGAGAGAACTGCCGTGTCGGTATTCAGCAGCCGGGCAATGGTACGGGCGTACGCCGTCATGAAAATATCATTTAAGGTTACGCCGTGGCGTTTTGCTTTTGAATGGAGAAGCTTCATGCTGTCTTCCGGTATCTGAGCCGTCAGGCAAAAGGGCTGCCTGCCTTTGGAGGAGGGGCGCAGCGGCGGCACGGACCGAAGCCGGTTGTGCCTGCTCTGTTCCGTAGGTGCCTGGACGCGGATATTCTTTAAAAGAGGAGAAAGCTTTCTCTCATTTCTTTTGTATTTGCCGGCTGCTTTTGGGCTATAAAACTTTCCGTCGTATAGATTTCCCATACAGAGAGCTTCATTATAAAAAGAGGCCAGCAAATATAGATACTGCAGAAATCCCGCTCCGTCGGTAAGGATATGGCTCATAATGACAAGAACGTGATCCTGTCCTTGTCCCGGAGTAATTAAAATCTGTAATTGCGGGTGCTTGCTCAGATCGGGGCGCAGCGGGACGGTTGTTTTGTCTGTTAGGTATTTCACCGCATCGTCAGCCGTATGCCCGGAATTGACAAAGGCCCCCCTTCGGAAGCTATAGCTGAACAGGATTTCCGGCACAATTCTGGCCGACAGATTGACCGCCTGCTTCAGACGGTCAATGTCGAGGTGCCCGGAAAATTCCAGATGGCAGTACAGGAGAGGATAGATCCTGTGCCGGTAAGAGGCCTCGGCGAAATCCAGGCATTCGCAGTATGTATACTCCCGGACCGTGTGTTTCTTCCCGGTCCGTATGTTGAGGTTCTTTTTTCTTCTTACGATTTTCATAGTAATCTCCCGGTTTTAAAATTAGAGGGCAAAAGCCCTTCTAATTCGCTGCAGATACTGCGGATTATCGTTTATATGCGGCTATGATATTATCCATGCATATTTGCTTGGCCAGATCCGGGGAAATATTTTGCGTTTTAAAAGCCGTATAATGAATATCCATGGCCCACCAGGATAAAAGCTCGATGATCAGCGCTGTGGACAACTCGGGATGCTCCATCGGGCGGACTTCTCCCCGTTCGATAAATACGTTGATATAGTGAGTCATAGTGTCAAAAAATTGTTTCCGGTATGCGAGATAGTGCTCTGCCAGATTTTTAAAATCGAACTGGTTTTTCTCGATAAACAGGCAGCCCACCGCATAGCGGGACAGGACGTCGAAGGCGTCGCTGATGAGATCCTCAAAGTGATAGTTGTGCATGTCATCCTGAAGGTGTGCGGCGAAGTCATTGCCTGACGTTTCGAAAAGTGAGATGATCTCGTCTTCCAGCCCAGTAAATAAATCGTCTGTTATAGGTCTTTTCAATTTCCGCTCTGTAAAAGAAGGATCTGCGGTACATTTTAAAATAAAATGCAGGATTTCTTTTTTGCCCGTAAAGTCAAGATAGATGGTTCCGACGGAAACGCCGGCGGCCTTTGCAATGTGATTGATCTGGGTTTTGGCGTATCCCTGCCGGAGAAACAGCCGCGCAGCGGCGTCTGCTATTTGTTGTATTCGCTGATTCAAGTGTAGGCTTCCCCCTTTTTCCTAAAATATAGGATGCGTTCTTTTTTATAAATATGAATGAATGGTTCATTACATAAAATGATAATTTATTTTATCAGAAATGTCAAGGCGCAAGTCTGTTCAGTGCAAATTTTTACATAAAGCCTTTTAGGGTAAATTTCTGCATAAAGCGTTTCGAGGTACAATTTCTGCGTAAAACGTTTCAAACGTATAATTCCTGTCTCTTTTTCATATGATAGAAAGAACGTGGCACCATCGTAATCTGCCGCGCAGAAATGGGGGAGCAGCATGAATGACAGAGCTTTAAAGGTACTGGAGCAGTATGATCTTGAAATTATCAGCATGAGGCGCGGAAGGGGTTCATACATTTGTGAGACACCGCAGGGGCTAAGGATTCTGTGTGACTATGCCGGCTCTGAGAATAAAGCGCTGTTCCAGAACTGTGTGATGGAGAAACTCCGTGAAGGCGGATATAGAAAGGTAGATATGCTTCTTCCAAATAGGGAAGGGCAGTTGATTTCACGGGATTGGGAAGAGAATAAATATGTGGTAAAAGAGTGGTATGCCGGACGGGAATGTGACACATCAAATGAAAACGAGATCCTGGCGGCGGTGAGCAATCTGGCCAGGCTTCATAAGCTGATGCGCTTTGGGGAAGAAAGTGAATTCCGAAAAAGCTTTACGGCGCAGCCGGCCCAGGAGGAGCTTCGGGCCCAAAATGCAGAACTTCGGAAAATCCGTTCTTTTGTCCGTAAGAAGCAGGCAAAGCATGATTTTGAGCGGCTGTTTTTGAATTGCTTTTCCAGGTATTACGAACAGGCGGCGGAGGCAGAAGAAAAGATAAACCAGATGGCAGGAATGAACGGTGGTAATGTGGTACCAGGAGGAATCTGTCATGGGGATTACAATCATCATCATATACTGATGTGCGGGTACGATATTGCTACGACAAATTTTGAATGCTGCAGGTTTGATTATCAGGTTAATGACCTGTACCGGTTTATGCGGAAAATATTGGAAAAGCATGACTGGAATCAGAGACTCGGCATGCGGATGCTGGAGAATTATTCTCAGGTGCGCCCGATTCCGGCGCAGGAACGAAAGCTTTTGTATGTCAGAATGCTGTATCCCGAGAAATTCCGCAAGCTGGCAAACCATTATTACGGAAGCAACAAGGCGTGGATATCCAACCGGTTTCTTGAAAAGCTGGAAAATCTCAACCGGCAGGAGGAGAAAAAGAATAATTTTGTGAAAATGCTGGAAAAATAGTTTCTTTTTCATGCTTTCCATGGTATTATGTACATAAATGACAAAGGGAACGGCATTTTTCGTGTCTTTGTTTAAAGTAATATAAAATACGGGAGGTAATCATGGAAGACTATAGAAAAGCTTATGAAGAATGGCTTTCTAATCCTTACTTTGACGAGGCAACTAAAGCAGAACTGAAGGCGATTGCGGATGATGAAAATGAGATCAAGGAGCGGTTTTATACGGAGCTTGAGTTTGGTACGGCAGGACTCCGCGGTATCATCGGAGCAGGAACGAACCGTATGAACCAGTATGTAGTACAGAAAGCGACCCAGGGTCTTGCAAATTATATTATCAGTGCAGGCGGTCAGGCTAAGGGCGTGGCAATTGCATATGATTCCAGAAGAATGTCGCCGGAGTTCGCTGATTTTGCAGCTCTTACACTGGCTGCGAACGGGATCAAGGCGTATGTATTTGAGTCCCTGCGTCCGACGCCGGAGCTTTCCTTTGCAGTGCGGGAGCTGGGATGTATCGCAGGTATCAATATCACGGCAAGCCACAATCCGCCGGAGTACAACGGATACAAGGTTTACTGGGAGGACGGCGCACAGATCACTCCGCCCCACGACACAGGCATTATGTCAGAGGTAAAGGCGATCACAGATTATACTGTTGCGAAGACGATGAGCAAGGAGGCAGCAGTGGCGGCTGGTCTTTACGAGGTGATCGGAGAGAAGATCGACGACGCGTTCATCGGATGCCTTAAGAAGCTTGTGCTTCACCCGGAGGCAATCAGGCAGGAGAGTAAGAATCTCAAGATCGTCTACACTCCGCTGCACGGTACAGGCAATATTCCGGTGCGCCGTGTGCTGAAGGAGCTTGGCTTTGAGAATGTATACGTTGTGCCGGAGCAGGAGCTTCCGGACGGCGAGTTCCCCACCGTAAGTTATCCGAACCCGGAGGCAGAGGAAGCCTTTGAGCTGGGACTGAAGCTGGCGAAGGAAATAGATGCAGACCTTGTGCTTGCTACCGATCCGGATGCAGACCGTCTCGGCGTCCGCGTAAAGGATTCCAAGACTGGCGAATACCACACGCTGACCGGAAATATGTCCGGATGCCTGCTGGCTGATTATGAGATTGGACAGACAAAGGCAGTGAAGGGACTTCCGGAGGACGGCGTTCTGATCAAGACCATCGTTACCACGAATATGGCGGATGCGATTGCAAAATATTATGGGACGGGCCTCATCGAGTGCCTGACCGGATTCAAATATATCGGACAGCAGATTCTCGGCTTTGAGAACAGCGGCAAGGGAACGTATCTGTTTGGATTCGAGGAGAGCTACGGCTGCCTGATCGGTACACATGCAAGAGATAAGGACGCTATCGTTGCGACGATGGCGCTGGCAGAGGCCGCTGCGTTCTACAAGGCTCAGGGTAAGACGCTGTGGGATGCAATGGTTGAGCTGTATGAGCGCTACGGATATTATAAGGATGATATCAAGTCTATTACGCTGAAGGGCATCGAGGGCCTGCAGAAGATCCAGGAGATCCTTGAGACTCTGCGCAAGAACCCGCCGACAGAGATCGGTGGATACCGTGTTGTATCTGCCCGGGATTATAAGGCAGACACAGTGAAGGATCTGGAGACCGGCGAAGTGAAGCCGACGGGACTTCCGTCCTCCAACGTACTGTACTATGATCTGACCGACGACGCATGGCTGTGCGTACGTCCGTCCGGTACGGAGCCGAAGGTGAAATTCTACTACGGAATCAAGGGCGCTTCTTTGGAGGATGCGGATGCGAAGTCAGCGGCTCTGGGCGAGCAGGTACTTGAGATGATCAACGCAATGCTGTAAAGCGGTGTGCGCTGATTAAAAAAGACTGGATATTCTATAAAGAATGCAGGCAATGTCATTAAGCCTCAAATAGGCTTAATGACATTGTTTTTCAATGCTTATTACAATGAATAAGAATAATATCTGATGTACATTTTGTGTACCGAGACTGCTGTTGATCAGGAAAGGACAGGGATAGAAATGAAGATTGATGTTGCCGGGGTGGAAGCAGGACAATTCGAAGCATTCAGGCAGGTGGTTGCCGCGCTGCGGGGAGAGCACGGATGTCCCTGGGATAAAGCGCAGACCTTTGAAAGCCTGAAGCCCTGCATGGTCAACGAGATGACTGAGGCACTGGCGGGGATTGATATTTATAACAGTACCGGGGATGCGGAAAATCTCTGCGAGGAGCTGGGAGATGTGCTGCTGCAGGTGGTTCTTTTTGCACGGATCGCCCAGGAGGAGGGGCTGTTTACGATGGAGGATGTGATCCGGGGGATCAGCCGCAAAATGATCCGCAGGCATCCGCATGTTTTTGCAGAGGAGCAGAGTACTCCCGAAGCGCAGGAGGTTCCAGGGCGCTGGGAGGAGATCAAACGGGCAGAAAAGAAGAATCGGACGCCGCTTCAGGAGCAGCAGGAAAAAGAAGCCTTTGAAAGGGCTGCCAGGTGGATAACGCAGAAGCTTGGAGAGACGGAAAAATAAACTGTGAAGAAGAGGATGCGGCTGCGGAAATCTTTGATATATCGCTGAAAAAATCCCGTAAAATAAGGAAAACCTTGACAAACCAGATATATCATTATATAAATATTAGCAGGGCCATATTT